>WFRY01000431.1 GCA_015486315.1 Desulfobulbaceae bacterium | reverse complement strand
GTTTTGTGCTGAATGCTAACTAATTAATGTTTCGTTGTTAATATGAAATCATTTTCTGATTACCTACAAAGTTTAGCCATTAACAAATTCCTGGATCCCCGATAACAACACTCGGGGATGACGAGGCTTACAACTCCGGGGGATGTCGAGGTTTACAACTTCGGGGGATGACGAGCATAGCCGTCAATCTAAGTAAAATTTCTCATGAAAACCGTAGGTTGGGTAGTGTGGTACATCGTCACATCTTGTCGGGTTACGCTGCGTTTTTCTTTACCTCCAACTTGCCGGAGAATCTAAAACAGCGTAACCCAACATGTGCAGTTGTTGAGCCGCTAACCCGACCTACAAGATGTTGATATATCGACAAAATTTTTTTAGCTTGACGGCTGGTTTTGTTTGTAATGCATCACTGCCCGTGTTCAGCCTGCATAAATTCAAATCGGCCTTTGTGGGAAATCCCAAATTCTGATGGTGTGATTTTCCGGTCTTGTCCCCGGGGCAGGGGGGCAGGATAACAGCTGTAATCCTTAGTGGTCCTGTCAGGGGAGTAGACATTCTCCCCGTCGCCTGAAAAGTGGACAGTTTCGTCCCGTCAGTATCTCCTTTCTGTCTGTATTTCAGGCAATCCCTTGTTTTACCGGCACTACTCTCTGTAAGTATTCAACGCGTAATATATTGAAGTCACATTAAAAAGGGATTTTCAGTCGTAGCTCTGCTCAGCTGGCACAGTGCGTGCAATGTATAGAGTGTCAAGAGAAAAATTACAGAGGATATGACGATGAAATACCAGGAAACAAATGTAAGAAAGGCGACCCATGTTTCTAAGCAAGAAGGCAACAGGGCCACGATTGGTGAGACCATAGCCTTGACGGCAGGTGTCAGCGTTGCATTTACCTGTGCAGCTATCGGTGCCTGGTCAATGCTTGCCTTTTTCAGCAGCGTCGGTCAGTACGGTGTCTTGGGGCTGATCAGTGGATTTTTCAGGGCCGTGTCCGGACAGTAGATATTGAGATAGAAGCAAACCCGCATGACCGGGCCGGATTGTTAAGGGCCTTGTCATGACAGACAGCATAGACTTCGTGGCATGACAGGATCGCGTAACGATGCATGTCATGGACGATTTCTGGAAAACAACTTGTTAAACATCAGGAGGCAATCATGAAGCAATCAACAGAAACAACACGTATGAGAACCGGTGCAGCCGTTGCCGCACCAACCGTAACCGACCGTATTTCTCAGAGTACGGTTATAGCTCTTTTTGCTGTCAGTGCCCTTATCGGCATCTGGAGTTTTGCAGCAGTCATCGGCGGGTTGGTAACTGCCGGTCCGACAGGATTGATTAAGGGATTTTTTATCGCAGTTCTCGGTTGACGGGAAAGGATACAGTTTCAAAATTCAAGGTTCCATTAAGCGTCAAGTCGGCGTTGCATACGAAGCCGGGTCCCGGCCCGGCTTCGTACACGCAGCACCAATTTGATTTTGAAGTAAGCGCTTCAGGAACGCCCTGCTGTGCGTGATTTCACTTCAGTTCAGATAGTTGTCAAAATCGGCCAGCCTGAAACGAATACCTTCTGCTCTGGCCCGTTCACTGAACGCCTCGAGCAGTTCGGTAACTGCTGTTTTCTGTTCATCATCGTAAAACAGGTACAGGGAGCTCATGTTCTGCCTGGCCCGGGGCTGCTGCTCTGTATCGGCGACAAGTGCATCCAGTGCCTGTCCGGCCTCCACCGCCGTCTGATATCGCTGCAGATGATTGCGCCTGCAGCATTTCCGGATACAGGCCGAGAGTTCAGCCGGTATATCGGCAATAAAATCTGCCGGATCAGGAATCTCTTCAGTTAAGTGCATTTCCATCAGCTTGCCGATATCTCCGGCCGGAAACGGCTGCCTGCCGGTGAGCAGCTCAAAGGCGGTGATACCCAGGCAGTAAATATCAGTCCGGGCATCCACCGGATAGCTGTCGATCTGTTCCGGTGACATGTACTCGATAGTGCCCTCCATCTCAAAATTTTCACTGCCGAACGGACAGGCCAGCCCGAAATCAAGAATTTTAATCCCTCCCCCGGGCATCAGATAGAGATTATCCGGTTTGATGTCCTGGTGGACAATGCCCCGCTCATGGGCATAGGCCAGTCCGGCACAGACCTGCCGGAAGATATCAACCACCCGGTCGGCAGGCAGTGGTCCCTCCTTTTTAAGTACAGTGTCCAGAGGCGTTCCCTCCAGGTATTCCATGATAATAAACAGGGTGTTGAACCGCTCTTCGACATCAAAAACATTGATGATGTTTTTATGGAGCATGTTGCCGATGATGGTAGCCTCTTTGATAAACCGGTCATGAAACTCCGGCACCATGGCCATCTGGTGTTTGAGCATCTTGACGGCAACTTTTTTTTCCAGTGTTATATGCCGACCCTGGTATACAATGGCCCAGGCCCCGTTGCCGAGTTTATGTTCTATTCGGTATTTACCGATGGTACGGTCAGCGGTATGGGGAGCCGTCTCCAGACGGGTAGCAACCAGTTCGGTGAGAAATTCCTGCAGGTCATGGTGTTCATGGACCAGGGCCAGGAAATGTTCCCGGGCAAGTTTCCACAGCTTGACCTTTTCGTTGGCAATAACATCGGCCTGACGGGGTTCATCGGTGATCAGGGCCATCTCGCCCACCATGTCACCAGGCCCGCGCTCGGCAACCTGGAACCGCTCACCTGTTTCTTTTTCCACAACAATATTACAGGTTCCCTGTTCGATAAGATATACCGCATCCCCTTGATCTCCCTGGTGGATGATCCGATCTTGTGCGGAAAAGGAGAGGGGCTGCATGCGGGCGGCTACAATCTCCCGGGTCTTTTCAGGGAGAAGTTTGAAAAATTTAAGGGAGAAGAAAAATTTTTTGTCGGCTGCTGTCGGCAGTGAAATATTTTCAGTGTTCATGAAATTCCTTAGATGATATTTAGCGCAGTCCAATCACAACGTCACATGAAATACAGCCAGTGTACCATAGCCCTTGGGCAGCACCACCCGGCCTGCATAGTTGAAGGCCCCTTGGCCCAGTCCTTCGGCACGGCAGAGGGCGACAAAGGTATCGCTGGCATAAATATGGCCTGGCGGAGTGATCGGCTCCATACGTGCCGCCCGGACAACATAGTTACCGCAGAATTCCAGTTTATCCATGACCGGATCGATGTAGGAATAACAGGGACCGGCATCAAGTGAGATTCGCATCTGCAGGTTTGTCGGCAGGTCGTCGAGCTGCCAGTTGTGGGTACGAATCATCTTTTGCAGTTTGCGTGCCACCTGAATAGCTGACTGCAGATCATGAAAGACAAGAAAAAGGCCGTCTCCTGCAGTACGTTTTGCAAGAATTTGTTTTTTGAACTGCTGGAGGATTCCGGCAACGCGGGCGAGAAAACGGCCGGAAAAACAGACGGCCTCATCCTCGGACAACCGGCTGTATCCTTTGACGTCGGCAAAGAGCATGGGCAGACTGGTATGATGTTCCGCCTTTTCAAAACAGGAACATGCGGCAGGTGCCGGGGCAAGAGACAGCGGAGATGATGAACTAATTTTTCCTCCGCCCTGGAGGCTGATGAGCGAGTATTCCACCCGCTGGCCCTGCCAGAGCCGCACCATCCCGGCGGTACCGCCCCTGCCGCCGTTGTCATTCACCTGCAGCACTGCCAGCGGCCGAAGCGTGGTCTCCATCTGCTCCGCCCGGATCCTGGCCATGCCGAAGAGATACATATTGGTAAATTCCAGTGAGTTTTCAAAATTTCTCGGATTAAAGGTATCAAGAATGGTCAGGGATTCGGCTTTTTCCAGAACCCTGTCAAAACGGGATTCCCAGTCGCAGCCGGCAGGTTGCACGCTCTGTTCCTTGAAGTTTTTAATATCCACCGGCAGGACGATATGAATCTTTCCCCCTGATTCAAGCAGGGATTCAAGAAATAAAATATCACTTCCGGCCGCTGCTGCAGCATAACCGATACCACCCCGAAGCCGTTTAATCTCCAGCTGAATCTTCTGTCGTATTTCATCCTGCCTGGCCATGGGAAAACGGGCTTCGGTTCGGTTGGCGGTGTCAATCATGTGGCCGGAAAATACGATAACCGACGGCAGCATACAGGAGGGCGCTCGTTTGACATTGCTTGTGATCTTGTCATGGGCAATGATCAGGCGGGCCTGTTTAACAATGGAGACCAGGGCGGTAATATCATCCTGTTTTGCCTTGCGGCAGGCCAGTTCATAATAGTCTCCGGCCCGGTCCAGGTTTCCCTGCAGAAGGGCCGCTTCGCCCAGGGTGGCATGAAACCAGAGCGATGTATCCGCTTCTTCGTCCTGTTGCCGGAGGGCCAGACAGAGCTGCTCCACCTCTTCGGCAATTTTTTTTGCCTGGGCCCTGTCACCACTTAAAAAAGCCAGAGTAGCGGCATTAATCCCGTTATAATATGCACCCTCCTGATCATGCATACGTGCGGCCTGGCCATAGGTCCGGAAATAAATGGTAAAGGCCAGACGCAGATAATATGCTTTCTTTTCCGGTCGGGCAAAGGCCATATCTTTATACACCCTGCCCAAAAGCCCCATGGTTTCACTGTCTCGGACGTTTTGCCGAACGAGTTTCTGTAACAGGTGTTCGGCTGAAGACGGCGCGCCGCTTCGGGCCAGAGCCACAGCCTGTGAACGGATAAGCTCGATCGCAATTTCTGCTGCCTCCGGTGCAAGGCGGTCAAGATGAAGATCATCGCCAAAAATCTTGATTCCGGTGCTGAAAATATCATAAGCAAGGAGTGGTTCGGACTGCTGCAGAGCCGCTTTGCCGGTGAGAAGATACAGGTTCGGGTAGTGTTGCCACAGCCGCTTATTGCGCTGTTCAAAAAAGATGCGCAAACGCTGCATGGACCATGAGGGTGCCTTCTGCAGACGTGAGAGAAGCGCGAGATATTCGGCCTGCTCAAGGGACGAATTCGGATCGTCATGGGGCGCTTTGCTGTCAGGCGTGCGGTTGAGTACTGCCTGCAGTTGAGCCAGATTATTTTCTTTTCCGGCATTAAATCGTTTGCAGGCAGCAGTTGTAAAATAGGTATGACCGGAGAGGAATGCAGATTGTTCTTCGAACCAGAGCAGAAGCGGTACAGGCTTGAGAAAGGTCGTGGTCTCTCTGCGCAGCATCAGGCTGGTTTCAAAAAAAATATCCTGGCCCAGACTCACAAGATCTGCATCACAGAGGATCTGTTCTGCAAGAGATGCCGGCTGCTGTGGCATCCGGGTGGCCAGGATTATTTTTTGAACAGCATTAATTTCAGCCGGCCCGTAACCGAAATCCGGCAGAACAGATGCGGCCATGTCGGCCCCGATCTGCTCGTTTTCGGTGTACTGCCTGATAAACCCCATGTCATGAAACAGTGCTGCAGTTGTAATGAGCAGTTGTTGCTCTTCGGAGATTTTCAGATCCCGGCACAGCATTTCCACAGCCGGCAGGACCTGGTCGCGGGTGTGGTGCAGATCGTGATAGGCCATTCCCGGCGGCAGATCCCCGGCCAGCCGGCCAAGGGCGTATTCTTTTGCCCGGTCAAGATCCGGGGCTGCAATATGAGCCATCTTGTTTCCTAACAGGAGCTAACGCCAGTTATTCCAATTTTCATTATGCATTCCCTTATTCATGCTCGAGTCCATCATTTGAGCTGGATCCATGGGTATCTGATGGGTTCGTTCATAAAAAAAGAACCAGCCTAAACCAAGGATAAGGATAGTCAGCAGTACAGCAATAATGACATGAAGTGAGTTGCGGTTCTGCAGGGTGGACTGTGCCTTTGCCCCGGCTCTTGACAAACTGGAGGGGCCGTCTATATACGTTGAAGGATCAGGTCGCGCCGTTGCCTGTGTATCGGCATCGCTGAGTAGATGGCGTATGTTTGCTGCCAGTTCCTCGATATGTTTTTCCAGTGGTTCGGTCATGGCATCAAGCCAGTGCGAAACGCTGAGAAAATAGCCCAGGCTCTTGGATGGAACAAGATCTTCAATACGAAACGGGATAACAATTTTGCCCGCACTTACTGCCCGTTCAACCTCCCGCAGTACCTGGGACGATTTGTTGGAGCCGGATGAGAGAATAATCACAAAGATTCGGCAATCCTGGATGGCATCGACAATGGTCGCTGCCCAGTCCTGTCCGGGGCCTACATCACGCGGGGCAATCCAGCAGCGAATCCCCTGGGATTCCAGACCGGCGCACACGGCGTCGGCCACGGTTTTATCTTCAGATGAGTAGGAAAGAAAGATGTCATGGGCCATACTGTGAGGTTCCTTATAATGATTGAGCGCGTGCAGCAGGGTGTTCATGGAGCGCTTACGATGTATTCAAAGTCTATCTTGATTACTGTCCTGATGATTTTTCCAGATCAACGATGCGGGACGTTCCATCGTAATCGCTGGTTACCACCTCTTTTATGGAGCTGATTTTTTTGACCAGAACTTTCATGTCCTGGAGACTTTTCAGGACAGCGGCGATTTCCCGGTGCGGCTCCGACTCCTTGTCAAAATCATCCTGAAGAAGCTCAAGGGTTCCCATGGCCACAAAAAGAGGGCTGTTTATTTCATGGGCAACGGTAGCAGTTAACGCCTTGATGGATTCGATTTTTTCCCGGGTGCGGGCCCTCTGTCTGTTCTGGAGGAAACCGACAATTATAGCGACGATATTAAAGAGTGCAATTTCAAGCAGACGATCCAGATCGTCGGCCACAAATCCCCGCCAGTGCAGAAGGGTGTAGGGAAGATAAAATGCGGTAATGGCAAGTGAGGTGATAACGCCACCGCGCAGGCCGAACCAGAATGCACTTATGATAATCGGCAGGAAATACAGCTCCCTGGCAAGCACGTGCAGTCGTTCGATATCCCTGGGCATAAGTACATGCATGGAGCTGATGCCAATTACCATAAGGACGATAATCAGTTGCTTTTTTCTGGTCTTGCTCTGTTGCTCTGCGGAGGTATCCATTATTTTTTCCATCCAATGAAGTTATGCGTTATTGCCCAGTGGCGCCGTGAAGGCCCTGCTCGACAGGAGCATGATTGCAGTGATAACTATTTATACCAATTTCATGAATAATAATCCATAAAGCATGCCAATAGGAGAAAAAGTCGTACATGCAGGAGGAAAGCTTTGATGTTAGCAGGTTATGCATACTGTTGATGTGGGTTATTTTTTTTCAGTCAACGGGAGTGTACATATATTAGGCATTTCAGGCGGGCAATCGACAGCCTGTGTCCATTTTTTAGACAGTTGCATCTGTTGTGGCCATGCATGGACAATTTGCAGCTGCCTGTCTTGAAATGAGACAGCCTGTACGGGATCCATGAACATCCAGTGTCCAATTTTTAGAATGGTCTCCCTAGCTCAGGTAACGCCTCATGGAGTATTTATTTTTTTATCTATTTGAATTTATTTCTATTATTAGAAAAGTGAATGGAGAAGATGAAAGTGGCACATAGCCTGCAAGGTAAAGGCTGAACAACAGAGGAAATAGACGAAATTAAGAAAATCACCAAATATTTTATACAGGAGAAGATCATGAAGACAAATGAAACGACCCGGGTACAAACCAAGGCTACCGTTACAGCAGTACCAACCGTTGAAGAGAGAATCTCAGGTTCTGTTCTCACGACATTATTCGCAGGCAGCGCAGTTATCGGTCTCTGGAGTTTTGCTGCTCTTGCAGGTGGATTAGTCGCTGCCGGTGGACCGATTGGATTAGCCGGCGGGTATGTCCGTGCGGTGACAGGTTTATAGATATCTGATTGGCCGGGGAGAGTCCATTGGGACGGTTTAAATCTTTCATCGGGATCCAACTGCACGGAAGAGGAATTGATTATTTCCCTTCCGTGTTTTGTTTTGGAGCCCTTTCTGTAACTTCCAAATAACCAGTGCCTGTCCATAATTTCCGGACAGACACTAACTGGTGGTAAAATGTTTGGATCCCCGACAACATGCCGGGACAACGGAGTTGCAGTGTCTACTCAGAAGGTGAAGTTATTTTTGCTTGCACCCTTATTGAGAAATCACCTCTTTTTTTGTTTTCAGGTAGTATATACTTAGGGTTCAATCAAAAATAACTTCGTAGAAATGTGTAGACAATGTGACATATATTTGGTCGATCTGATTGAGTGAAACCGCAGGCGTAGCAGGGCTACGTTGAGCATAGCCGTCAATCTAAGCAAAATTTCACATGAAAACCGTAGGTTGGGTTAGCGTGGTACATCGTCACATCTTGTCGGGTTACGCTGAGTTTTTCTTTATCTCCAACTTGACG
>WFRY01000430.1 GCA_015486315.1 Desulfobulbaceae bacterium | reverse complement strand
TCCCGGGCCCATTAACACCGAACGCCCAAGTTTCAGTTCCTCACCCCTGGCGCTGGCCACGGGATACCGGCAGATAGAGGCCGGCTATCAGTTTACCCATGACCATGACGCTACCCTTGATGAGCATACCCTGCCCAATGCACTGCTGCGCTATGGTTTTTACGACAGGTTTGAAGTACAGCTCAGCAGCACCGGATATACCTGGTCCAAACTCGATGACGAGTACACAAATGGATTTCAGGACGCCTCCCTCGGTGTCAAATGGCAGGTCAACTCCGCTGATTCGACAGTTCCCATCGGCCTCTTTGCCGGTGTTTCCCTGCCCATCGGCAGCTCGGACTTCAGCAGTGATGACTTTGATCCGGCGTTTTCCGTGTTCTGGTCATGGGCGGGTTTGCTTGATTTTTTCGGTACGGCAACGGTGGGTCAGAGCGACGGTATTAATACCCTGGACAACGCAGTCGGCATCAGTTTTTCTTTGACCGACAACGCTGGAACATTTCTGGAATACCTTGGAGCCTTCAGCGAAGACGACGGTCCGGCACACGAACTGCACACCGGACTCACCTGGCTGCTTGCAGAAAACCTGCAGGTAGACATCAACGGTGGTGTCGGGCTTAATACCCGGGCCAACGATTACTTTCTCGGTACGGGCATAGGCTACAGATTTTAATCAGTTAAAAAATCTGTGTTGTTTTGTGTTGATCCGAGGTCTAACCCGCTAACCGAAAATTCCCTTTAAAAAGAAGAAGAAGGCCATGGCCATGACAGCTCCGGCAGGCAGGGTGACCAGCCAGGAGATGATGATGTTCATGACTACCCGCAGGTCAAGGGCGCCGATACCGCGGGCCAGGCCGACACCGAGCACCGAACCTACCAGAATATGAGTTGTGGAGACCGGCAGCCCTGTTCGGGAGGCCAGAACAACTGTAGAGGCTGCAGCAAGTTCTGCACAGAATCCCCGGGAGGGGGTAAGTTCGGTGATTTTTGTTCCCACTGTAAGCATGACACGGTAGCCCAGAGTGACAAGACCGGTGACAATACCGGCACCTCCAACCACCAGAATCCAGATGGGCATCTGGGATTTCTGCATAACCTCACCGCCGGATGAAACGATGGAAACGACCGCAGCCAGCGGTCCGATACCATTTGCCACATCATTTGACCCATGGGCAAAGGCCATGGAACAGGCAGTGAAGAGCATCATGGGGGTAAAGACTTTTTCTACACTGGCAAAGTGAAATTCCCGATCCGCGTCCGGATCTTCTACAACTTTTCGAATAAGGCTCCAGCCCAGCAGTGCCGTCAGAATACCTATGGCAACGGCCAGGGCAAAACTTTGTATACCGGTGAGATGAATGTTTAAGTGTTTTAACCCCTTAAACAGGGTGACCAGTGAGATAATGAAACCGACCAGGAAAATATAGACCGGAGCATATCTCTTGGCATTTTTCAGAGGATTGTCGGTATCAAATATTAACTTGCGCGTACTCATAACCAGCAGAAAGGAGATCGTACCGCCTATCACCGGCGACACCACCCAGCTGGCAATAATTTTCCCTATTTTTCCCCAGTTTACGGCTTCAGGCCCTATGCCGACAATGGCAAAACCTACCAGCGCACCGACTATGGAATGGGTTGTGGACACAGGCCATCCTTTGGTCGAGGCAATCATCAGCCAGACTGCAGCGGCCAGTAACGCAGCAAGCATACCGTAGACAAGAATTTCCGGGTGATCAGTAATAGGTGTGGGATCAATTATGCCCTTGCGGATGGTATTGGTTACATTGCCGCCGGCCAGTACTGCTCCTGCAAATTCAAAGACAATGGCAATGCCGATGGCCTGCTTGACCGAAACGGCTCCGGCACCCACCGAAGTTCCCATGGCATTGGCCAGGTCGTTTGCACCGACCCCCCACGTCATGTACAGGCCGAATACAATGGCCAGGATAATCAGGATGGTGCCGTAGGCTGCTATAATCTCCATCTTTTTTCTCTCCCCTTTATTTTGACAAAAACAACAGCAGTCGATCCGACATATTTTCAGCCTGGTTGGACATGTTGCCCAGCAGGTCTATAATCTGGTACCAGAACATGACCGAGACTGGAGACAGCGTATCCTCGGCCGAAAACAGGGCCCGTTTAATCCGGTGCAGGGTCTGGTCCAGATTGTGTTCACTGCTCCGCACCCCGGCAATCATCTCGATAACCTTATCGTGCTCCCGGCCACCGAAACCGACCTGCACCAGCTCGTCGAGTTCCTCGATCATGAGTTTGGCATCTTCGCAGATTTCCAAAGTTCCGCTCAGCAGTTCGTCGAGCAGTTTCTTGATCGCCTCGGGTACTTCCATGTGTCTGCTGGTCAGAATCTGGCCGATTTTTTCCGTATCATCGGCCAGGGCATCCTGGTCACGCAGCAGGTTGAGCAGATCCCGCCGGTCAACAGGCATAAAAAGAGTCTTGGGCATCTGCAGCCGGAATAGGCTTTTCTGCTTATCCGCCCTGGTTTCCAACTCGTCGATCTCTCGGGCAAGTTCCTGAACCCGATCCTCGTCTTTATTCGACAGGGCCTCGAACATGGGCAACAGGAGGGAAACACAGGAAAAAACCGTACGCATATGTTCCTGGATGGGTTTGAACGGAGATTTGCGAAGAAGTCCGGCCAGGGGACTCGTTGATCGTAGTGCCATACAGTATTCTCCCGGAAATAATGGTCAGGTTGAGGAAAAACAGTAACGCTTTTTTACTCTCTTTCAGGAATTTTACCAATAAGTTTTATAAGTGGTTCCGCAGGATAGCTCAGTGGAATCATTTTTTTGTTTATCTGGACAAAAACACTCGGACCCGATGGTCTGCCGCTATAGATGATGTGATGGCCCTTGATGTCGGCAACGTTGCGCCAGACACTGCCCGAAGGGTCAATAGGGGTATGGCCGACAATAAAAGGAGTCCCCTTGGCAAGCCCCAGCCCTTTTCTGAACCGTTTTACATCACTCTTGGAATATCCGGCCAGATAATTAGGGCGTTTCAAGCGGCTGCTGACGATATCTTTTGTGATTTTGGGATGGGTGTACAGGTTGATGAGTTTGGTGCGGGTTATCTTTTTATGAGATGGTCCTGCGTGACAGGCAACAAAGCTGTTGGATTTAATGACATAGGCCAGCAACTCGTAAAATTTTTCCATCTCCTGCACATATTCGATACCCCGGAGTTTGAGCAGCTGCTGATGCATGACCACGCCCTGGGAAATGGTGTCCTTGCTGATAGCAGCTGCAAAACTGTCATGGTTGCCGCGCAGGTAAAAGAGATTATTAGGGAAATGTTTTTTCATGGTCAGGATAATATCCATCATCAGGATGGAACTGTCCATTTTGTCCATTTCTCCCGGAATTTCAGAATGGACGGCATCGCCTAAGATGATCAGGCAGGCGGTTTCACTTTCCAGTCCTTCCAGGAAGCGGTTTTCGGTCAGGATCTTGAGCAGGTTGTTGACCTGGGCATGCAGATCGCCCACGATAATCGGTGTTATAGTATCCGGAAGTTCGATCAGGCCACCCGGCATACCTGCTGTGTTTTTCGGCCGGTAAGCTTCCCGGGCCAGCCGGTCGTTGACATCTTTGATGAGAGCAAGGGCTTTGTCCGGGGGAAGCAGGCTGATATCACCACCGTAAATGGTTCTGATCTCCTTGATGGCATCATAACGCCGGACCTTGACCCGTGCTGTACGACCGGCATCGGTCAGACGAATGATCTCAACCGGTTTTGTATCAGTCAGCGGTGTAATAATGAGGTCGCCCTTTTCATTGGTGATGTGGATGTGACGTTCAGCGACATCTTCGGCAAAGTTGAAAATAGCCTGGTATTCCTCATTGGCACGACCGATCATAACGGTGTCGTTGGGACGTATTTTGGCAAAACCGCAGATATTGGAACCAAAGGTGCGCGGATCGGTAATCAGCCAGTTTCGGCGTAGATATTTCCTGCGTACCCCCAGGGGGAGTTCAGGGTAAAAACGGAGCACCCTCTTGCCGATTTTGAGTTCAAAGGAGTTGCCGTCGTAGGCGACTCTGCCTTCTTTTTTAATCTTCTGCCATTGGTCGGTGACGGTAATCCAGTTTATGGGATCGCGGCGCAGAATAAGCCACTTCCAGCCTGCCATGGTTTTCAGGCTCGGCCGGGGACCGGAGGTGGCTGTTGCCCATCTCGGAATACCGGCATCCCCTTCTTCAACAATGCACATTGGGGGCTGGTCCAGGGCTTCCCGCACATAAACCTGCATCTTGACCCGGTGCATGTAGAGGACGACTTCCTGGTAAATAGCCAGCTGCCGTCGGACGATATCAAGGCTTAACTCTTCGTCAACCGGAAAATAACCTTCAGACTGCCTTGCCTGACGCTGGGCAAAGATTATTTCTGCCTTGGGAAGCAGAAATTCAAAGATATAGCGCTGTCGCCAGTTGGTCTGGAGAAAGCGGCTGCCGTCCGGTGGAATCTGAAAACGTTCCAGTTGCAGTTTCAGTGGTTTTTCAGCTTCAAGCCACTGGGGATCAAAAACAGCCAGTGCCTGCGGTACACCTTCAAACGGCAGGCCGAGGTGGACTTCGCGCGGCCGATAGGTCAGGGATTTATCTTTCCACCATCCCCGGCGGGTCAGGTCCAGGTATCCCTCGTTGGGCCAGCCGTGAATTTTATTGACATAATAGGTTTTGCCCGCCCCGGGAGGCCCGGTGACCACCAGTTGGACAAAGGTCAGGCCGATGGGGAGATCAACTCCGCGAACGTTTTGCAGTTCCGTTATCGGGACCAGCTTTTTTCTGAATGGATCAGCCATTATGTTCTCTGCTGGAATTCAAGGTTGCAGAATATGAAAAATTTGAAACCATAATGAATTGTAGTAATAAAAAAAGAAAGGAACAAACTCTATCTGAAATTCAGCCCATTTTGTGCAGTTGATGCAAAGCAGACCGAACTATTTTTTCAGATTGGTTTAAAATGTACCGGCGGATAAATTCATGATTGTTGTCACATCCAACCTGAAAATGAGTGATCTGGGCCGGGGTTTTGTCCTCAAGGATGCCCACACTGGCCGGGCATGGTCGAACTGATCCGACCCCAGGGGAAAATCTGCACCATTGTCGATAATGTGCATCCACTGGAGACCGCACTTACCAAAACCAAAAGCCTGACCCACGTCTGGGAGTTCATGTTTACCCGCTCCATGTTTGCAGCAGAAGATATGCAGAGCCAGGGCGAGCTGCTCAACGAGGTCGCCGCCCTGGTCGAAAAGGGGCAGATAGCAACCACCATGCAGGAAGATTATGGAGAGATCAGGGC
>WFRY01000429.1 GCA_015486315.1 Desulfobulbaceae bacterium | reverse complement strand
TAAACAGGTCGGAATCATAGTTGTTGTGTTTCCCCTGCAACACGGCAGCCACCCGCTCAAGGCCCAGCCCGGTATCAATGGAGGGCTTGGGCAGCGGCGTCATGGTTCCGGATTCATCCCGGTAATACTGCATGAACACCAGATTCCACAACTCAAGAAAGCGGTCGCAGTCACAACCGACTGCGCAGTCCGGCCGATCACAGCCGTGTTCACGCCCCTGGTCGATATGAATCTCGGAACAGGGGCCACAGGGGCCGGTATCACCCATGGTCCAAAAGTTATCCGCCTCACCTAATCGGACAATGCGCCCTTTGGGCAGGTCGTTAATTTCTTCCCAGAGCGCAAAGGCCTCATCGTCATCCTTATACACGGAGACCCACAACTGCTCGGGATTAATCCCCAGTTCTCCGGTCAAAAAATCCCAGGCAAAGGCAATGGCATCTTTTTTGAAATAATCACCAAAGGAAAAATTACCCAGCATTTCAAAGAAGGTATGATGACGGGCCGTATAGCCTACATTTTCCAGGTCGTTATGCTTGCCCCCGGCCCGGACACAGCGCTGGGAGGTAACGGCCCGAATATAATCCCGCCGTTCTTCTCCCATGAAAATGCGTTTAAACTGGTTCATGCCCGCATTGGCAAAGAGCAGGGTCGGGTCGTCATGGGGAACAAGGGATGAGGAATCGACAACAGTATGTCCCCTGTCTGCAAAATAGTTAAGGAATCGTGATCGTATTTCGTTACCGTTCATCAGCTCAGGTATAGGGTAAAGAGTATAAGGTATAAGGTCTTTTGGTCAGGGTACCGGTATCTATTTTAAATAAGGCAGCATAGCCTTGAATTCCGGGGTGCCTGCTTTCTGCAGCAGTTCATAAATTATCATTTCCGCCGGGGCAAGGGTTGCTCCAATTTCGCGTAACCGTTGTTTACCATAGCGATTATTCTCCCGGGTTCGCGAGGAAACAGCGTCCGCAATCACCCGGACATTGTACCCGGCCTGAAGCGCTCCCATGGCTGTCTGGTATACACAGATATGGGTCTCTACGCCGCAGAGCAACAGGGTATCCACCGATACGGGCAGCCCATCAACCATTTTTCGGACATCGGGATTAGCCAGCCCGTTGAATTCTATTTTATCCGGACAAACTACTTCAGCAAGCAATTCGGCAAGCTCAGGTACCAGTGGACCGATCCCCTTTATATACTGAGTATTGGCAATAACCGGGATATCCAGAGAATGAGCCAGATGAATCATCAGGCTGATATTCTTCACCACCATATCCGCTCCGTGGATATGGGCCATCAGACGCTCCTGAGGATCAATAATATACAGGCAGCATTGAGCGGAATGTAAAAAAACAGGTTCTCGTTGCATGTAATTCCTTGTTGAAGACAAAAACAGGATACCGGCTATTTAGTGAGCATAGGACTATTTTGCAATAGAAAACTCTATGGAACAGCCCTAAGCAAAAAAACGGCGTCCTGCCCGAAGACAGAACGCCGTGACTTACGTACTGCATATTCCGGCAGACTGCACCGGAATAGTCAAATTAGCGTTTTATAATACCAGGTACCCGGATATCTTCAACCAGATGCTGGATATGCTCGGGCGGTGCCGGGGTGATGCTGGAAACAAGGTAGGCAACTACAAAGTTAACCAGCGCGCCGACTGCACCAAAGGCTTCCGGAGCAATTCCCAGGAACCAGTGTGCGGCATCGTTGGGTGCCATATTGGTTCCCGGTACAAAGAACCAGCCCTTGAACCAGAAGATATACACCAGGGTGATTCCCAGGCCGGACAGCATACCAAGGACCGCACCGACATTGTTAACCCGCTTCACAAAGATACCCATCATCAGGGCAGGAAAGATAGAGGACGCTGCCAGACCAAAGGCCAGGGCAACAACCTGGGCGGCAAATCCCGGAGGATGCAGTCCAAAATAACCCGCCACACCAATGGCACAGGCCATGGCAATACGACTGGCAAGCAGTTCACTCTTATCCGTCATATTCGGAGCTATAATGCCCTTGAGCAGATCATGGGAGATGGACGAAGAAATGGCCAGCAGGAGACCGGCGGCGGTGGACAGGGCGGCAGCAATACCACCGGCAGCAACCAGAGCGATTACCCAGTTGGGCAGCTTGGCAATTTCCGGGTTGGCAAGGACCATGATATCCCGGTCGACTTTAACCATCTCATTTTTCTCTTTGTCACCGACGTACTGAATTCGACCGTCACCGTTTTTGTCTTCAAACTTCAACAGACCGGTCTTTTCCCAGTTTTTGAACCAGTCGGGACGCTCATCATACTTGAGCCACTGACCGGCATTGGGGCCGCTGGTGGGATGAATGGTCTCCATCAGATTCAACCGTGCCATGGCACCGACAGCAGGAGCTGTGGTGTACAGAATGGCGATAAAAACCAGGGACCAGCCAACGGATGAACGGGCGTCCTTTACCTTGGGAACGGTAAAGAAACGGGTAATAACATGGGGCAGACCTGCGGTACCAATCATCAGCGACAGGGTATAGAGGAAAATATTGAGCGTATTCCCCTTCTGCAGCGTGTATTCATGAAAGCCGAGATCCACCAGTGTTTTATCCAGCTTATCCAGCAGGAATAAATTATTGGCATCACCACCCATGTGCGCTCCCAGACCAAGCTGTGGAACCGCATTTCCGGTCAGCTGCAGAGAGATAAAAACTGCAGGCACGGTATAGGCAAAGATCAGTACGCAGTACTGGGCAATCTGGGTGTAGGTAACTCCCTTCATGCCGCCAAGAACAGCGTAGATGAAAACGATGCCCATACCAACAAACAGACCGGTTTCAAAGGGCAATTCGAGGAAACGGGAAAAGGCAACGCCGATACCCTTCATCTGACCGATAACATAGGTCAGCGAAGCGGTAATCAGGCATATAACCGCAACCACCCGGGCAATATTGGAATAATACCGGTCGCCGATGAACTCGGGCACGGTAAATTTGCCGTATTTCCGCAGGTAAGGGGCCAGCAACATGGCCAGCAGACAGTAGCCGCCTGTCCAGCCCATGAGGAACACGGATGCATCATACCCCTTAAAGGCAATAAGACCGGCCATGGAAATAAAGGAGGCCGCGCTCATCCAGTCAGCACCGGTTGCCATACCGTTGAGTACGGGATGCACACCCTTACCGGCAACATAAAATTCACCGGTGGTTGCTGCCCGTGCCTTGATGGCAATGAAAATGTAAAGGGCAAAGGTTGCCCCGACGACAATATAGGTCATTAACTGTAAATTATCCATCTTTTCCCCCTAGTCTTCCTGGACGCCGAATTTACGGTCCAGTTGGTTCATACGCCAGGCGTAAAAAAAGATGAGCACGACAAAGGTATAAATCGACCCCTGCTGTGCAAACCAGAACCCGAGCGGATAGCCGCCCAGGATGTGAATGGTGTTCAATGACTTGGCAAATAAAATGCCGCAGCCATATGATACGATGAACCAGACGACCAGACATCCGATAACCAATCGGATATTTGCCTTCCAGTATTCTCCTCCGGAATCACTACTCATGCACTTTCCTCCTTATTAATATTTCATGAACAGCCAGGCTGCTCCATTTCCAACGGGATCCCTCCCAAACCAATACAAAAAAAACACTGAATCATAATTCAGTAAAGATTTTTATACTTTTCGAACAGTTTTCTGTCAAGAAAATTGGTCGCAAATGCCCCTGCAGCAAGGCTTACGCAAATAGTTCTTACGAGCAGAAAAGCAGCAGAGCGCTGTTTAAATTTAATTAAATCCTGGAGGCCATCACTATTTTTTCAGGACATCAAACCCCTGATTCGCCCTGCAAGGTACAGTTCTTTCAGGGTTCGTATTCCACCATGCCTGAATTTTTTAATCAGAAACAAAAACAGGTAAGCGGTCTGCAGGGCATCTTCCAGGGCATCATGCGGTTTGAACCTGGGGAGATTAAATTCCGTTGTCAGACTGTCCAGGTCGTAAGACTGCGCCTGATCACAGTTTCCATAAAAATCTGTACACTTTGCCTCTGCATAGCCCCTGGCAAGACGCATGGTATCAATGCTCGGGTTGGACAGCATGCCGCCAAGGGTTTTACGGGCGGCCCGACCTAAAAAATGCATATCAATACCCACGAAATGGCCGACCAGGAGGGCGTCCCCGCAGAACTCAATAAACTCCGGCAGTACCTCTTCCATGGAGGGGGCTGTTTTCAACTCTTCCGGTGTAATGCGATGCACCAGGGTCGCCTGGTTGGGATCAATATTGTCGGGTCGTATATATTGATGAAAGGTCTGGCTGAGCTCAATCTGCAGGTTGACAATACGAACGGCACCAATGGAGATAATCTCGTCTCTGCGCTTGTTGAGCCCGGTGAGTTCAGTATCGCAAACCACAAAGGTGTACTCGTGCAACGGCCTGCCCTGATCAAAATCTGCAAACAGTTTTTTATTTTTAACCAGGACCGGATGGGGTTTGCGCAGCCAGGGCAGCAGTTGATACACATCAACCATGATCAACCCACCGGAAAAATGGTTTTAAGGACATTATGCAGCCGCTCTATGACCTCAAAAGAGTCTCTGAGCATTCGTTTTTCCAGATCTGAAAGCTCGACCGGATCAATGTAGTTGTCAGGCAGGGTACCGACCTCAATCTGGTTCAGCTGATGAATGAGGCGCAGCTGCATCTGCATCTCATATGCCTCAACAGCCATGGACCACAACTCCTCGCTGATGACCTTTTCTTTAGAAAGTACGTGCAGCCTGGCCAGGGTATTTGTTTCCTTGATGCCATGCTTCAGAGCCAGCACCCTGGCAAAGTTGACAAAGGGGGTCAAACCCTGGCGCTTGATATCCAGTTTATTTATATGTTCACCATCTTTTTCCACGATAAAGTTTTTGAAAAAAGACAGGGGTGCCCGACCGGACATACACTCCCGGGCAAGATGCAGGAGATAGATCTCCTGCCTTTTACTGATCTTGTTCAGGTGCTCCCGCAGTTCTCCTGCCAGACTGGCCTTGCCGTATCCGGCCCGGAAATCAAAAAATATGGTCGCATGCAGCAGTTCCTGGGGGTCCGGAGCAGAAACCCAGTTTGCAAAATACTCTTTCCAGACTGATACCGGCTGACACCACTTAGGGTTGACCGCCATGATCTCACCGGGACAGAGTGGATAGCCGCAGTTAACGAGATGATCAATTGCCTTCCGGGCAAAGGCAACAAAATATTTCTCTGCCGCCCTGCGCTGCTCTTCATCCACCGGGTCTTCATAAATAATCGCATTATCCTGATCGGTTTTAAAAGTCTGTTCACGACGCCCCTCGGATCCCATGAGCAGCCAGCAGTAGCCCACAGGCGATTTGCCCATTTCTGTTTCAAGCAGCGTGAGCAGCCGCTCCAGGATATGATCATTTAAAATCGAGATCATGCGGGCAATATTGCCTGCTTTTGCCCCCTCTTTAATCAGGTTGCGGATCATCTCCGGTATCTTCTGAGACAGTGGATACAGCCCCCGAATATCCCGCTGCTTGCCGATCTCCTTGAACAGGGAGTATGGTGAATTTCCCTGCAACAGCATGATGTCATGGGAGGTCACCACTCCGATAATTTTCCCCTTCCGCTCCACGGCAAGATGGTGAATGCCGGTGGACATCATTCTCAGCAGAGCATCAAAGCAGACCGACTGGGACAAAACCGTTCCCACCGGGGAAGACATGATCGAGGCCACCGGTTCTGTATAGGCAAGACCGTGCGCAAGTACTTTATTTCGCAGATCCCGGTCCGTAATGATACCGACAATCTCTTCCGGGTTTCCCGGCTGATGGATGAGCAGCGAGCCTATACGATAGCCGGCCATCCTTTTTGCCGCCTCCTGAACCGAAGTATCTGCCGCAACTGTACGGGGAGCCTGCTTGACAATATCTCCGACCTGCATGGAAAAGAGATACAGGTCTTCGTCACCACGGCGGGTCATCTTGTGTCTGCGCAGCTCGGTGTAGGCGGTGGTAACTATTTTTTCGGAAAAACTCTTCAGGTAATACTGGGCAAACCCGGGTTGAGAGTTGATCAGGTCAAGAAAGATTTCCCTGGGCAACAGGAAGCAGAAGGTATCTTCAACCGTTTCGATATCCAGGTTGGCTGCGGTGCCTCGGATAAGGGGAAGTGCACCGACATATGCACCTTCACCGCGGTAATCCTTAAGGGTAACTTCACCCTCATCATCCACGATAAAGGATTTCACCCCACCCTGCTGGATTAGATACAAGTTCTCAATTTCAGTTTCACCGGCAGTGAACAGGCGGGTTCCCTTGGGGAAAAAATCTACTTTCACATGCCGGGCAACCCGGTGCAGTGTTTCGTCATCAAGCTCGTTAAAGGGCATGATATCAGCTAAAAACTCGACAACTACTTCCGGTGCCACCGAATGGACGTCTCCATCAACTGCCATGATCAACCTTACCTCCACAGGAACCGACCAGGTTATCCCCGGTTCACGGTCCTGCCGTTTTTTCACTCCAGAACTGAGTCTGTTGATTTAATAGGATTTTCGTTCGAGATCAAGGCATACGAAAAAATTTACCGCAGGCATATAGCTGATATTCCGAGGATAAATTTTTTCGTATAACACAGAGATCGGGCGCAAATACATTAAATCAACGGGCTCATAACTGTCCAAGCTTTTAAGTATCCAGGACAAAAAGG
>WFRY01000428.1 GCA_015486315.1 Desulfobulbaceae bacterium | reverse complement strand
TTTTAAACATAAAATGGAGGAGATATAGACTCTTTGTACGGGAATATCGAAAGTTAGTCAAGTATGTATAGCATCTATGCCCGGTTAACTAAGTGTCGCTGATTTTCTCTATTTTCCCCGGCGTGTTCCTTTCCGTCACTCTTCACCAGGAGAAGGAAAAGCCATTGACTTCCAACCTGCTGTTTTGTACTTTTAAAACCTGTACCAAGATCTCAGAGTTACGGGGCGACAGAAGGCCTCACTGCCACTGTCTTTCCTTCCCGTCCCGCTGCCCTGCAGACAGGTATTTCTCTTCCCCTTTAACATTTTGTTCACTCGGTGGATCATGAAACACATCTTCGTCAGCCTGCTTATTGTTGTTCTGTGTAGCCAGATATCCTGGGCGGGACGTGCCCGGATAGAGACCATCTCTGAAGATCCTTACAGGTCGGCCCTGCTGTTGGATGCTGAAACAGGGAAAACCCTTTTTTCCGATAATGTTGATGCGGTCGTATACCCGGCCAGCGTATTAAAATTGATGGATTTACTGGTCATCCTTGATCGAATCGAACAGGGAACACTGAACCTGAACGACATGGTCCAGGTAACTGTCGAGGCCTACAAAATGGGCGGATCACAGGTATATCTTGACCCTAAAGAGCAGTTTTCGGTTGAAGATCTGCTGTATGCCCTCATGGTTCAGTCCGCCAATGATGCCGCTGTTGCCCTGGCAACCCATGTAGCAGGATCAAAGGAAAATTTCGTAGCCATGATGAACCGAAAGGCTGAAGAACTGGGCATGAAAAACACCCGATTCCATTCTGTGCACGGGCTTCCACCGGCTGATGGTCAACAAGTAGATGTCACTACGGCGGAGGATTTCGGCATCCTGTGTCGTGAGCTGACACATCATCCGGAGGTATTTAAATATACCGGAACCAAGGTAAGGGATTTTCGGGATGGACAGTTTATAATGCGTAATCACAATCACCTGCTGGGAAACGTTGATGGTTGTGACGGATTTAAGACCGGTTATTTCAAGGCAGCCGGATTTTCCATTGCCGCCACTGCCGAAAAAAACGGGGTGCGCATGATTGCCATTGTCATGGGCAGTAAAGACCGTAAGGTTCGCGATGCCAAGGCAAAAGAATTATTAGCCGAAGGGTTTGCCATGGTGCCGCCAAAGCCAAAACCGGCTGTCTTAGTGACCCCTCCGCAGGCAGAACAGACTACTTCCGGGGCACCGGCCGATAAGCTTGCAATGCCCGGTATGGAGAATCAAAAAGCTGTACCGGCAGAGGATGGAGGCAGCTGGACCAGGGTCTTCATGCCGATAGGCCTTGGCGCTGCTCTTTTGGCGGCATTAGTCTTCTTTGTGGCTAATAAACGAAATAAAAAAAATAGATTTCGTTAAAAAGTCTGATCAGCTCAAATGAATGAGGATATCGGGGGCTTGTAACAAACAGGCACCAGGCAAAGCCCCAGCCTATTGCTATTACTGACATCTACGAGAGAATTCGAACAGCAATCCCTGGTTTAGAAGGCCGGATCCGGAAAAAATAGCCTGGATATGACTGAAGAGCTGCTTACCCTGTCAAGGACAGCTTAGTGAAGCGCTCGCTATGCCTCCTTCCTGCCGGAAGCCAAACAATCAAGACTGACAATAATAAAGATAAACAGATGCTATACCAGCAAGCCCCGAGCAAAAACCTTTTGGATTCCATCACAGAACGGATAGTATCAGCGGCCAACCCGAAGCGCATCATCCTTTTTGGCTCAGCAGCTGAAGAACGTATGGGCAGAGACAGTGACATTGACTTGCTTATTATCATGCCGAACGGTACACACAGGCGCAACACGGCAAAAACTATCTACAGACATCTCTCAGGCATGGGGTTTTCCAAAGATATTATAGTGGTAACAGAGGGTGACGTGGAGAATCACAAAAACAACCCTTCAATGGTTATTCACCCGGCCATAAAAAACGGGAAGGAACTCTACCATGCCACATAAAAACCAGCCGGGATCTGCTCTTGACTGGTTGAGCAGGGCTCAGGGAGACCTGGCAATTGCAAGCGCACCATTGCCACCAGGTGCCTTTCTGGAAGACCTCTGCTTTCATGCGCAGCAGGCCGCAGAAAAAGCACTGAAAGCGGTTTCAATCCACCACCGCATTTCTTTTCGTTATACTCATGACCTGGATGAACTGACCAACGGCTTGAAACAATCCGGCATTGATGTACCACCAGCCGTTGAAGATGCGACTATTTTAACAACTTTTGCATGGGAGGCACGTTATCCGGGAACAGGTGAGCCCGTGACACAGGATGAATATACAGAGGCCGTTGCCATGGCAAGATCTGTTGTTGAATGGGCTGTTTTATCAGCTTTAAAAATAGGATAAAAGGACAAACAGAGATACCTTTAACCGCCCCATAGAGACTATCCATAACATCTTAAGACAGACATCGTAAATGTATCCATAAAAATGGCAATTATTTAGACATTAAGTTTCTTATATAGCACTGCAAAAGTTATCAGTTGTCAGTGTTCAGTTATCAGTAACAGCACAACAGGCTGTAATCACTGCACACTGAAAACTGATAACTGACAACTCAGACCGGCTTAATGTCCAATTTTTTCTTATCTTACCATTACTACGAAATAAAACGGAAAACTGATTATAGTATTGACGAGGTCTGTC
>WFRY01000427.1 GCA_015486315.1 Desulfobulbaceae bacterium | reverse complement strand
TTGTTCCGGCAGCATTTTTCATATAACCCTATCCCCGGGAGATGACATTATGTAAAAGAGCACGAAAATTATGAATTACACAAGCGTCAACCGATGTTTGCAGACTCGGATGAAGTTGTTTTTTCCCGTCAGGAGATAAACGATACTGGAATTCCGGTAACTACTCAGGAGCACCTCGCGGAGTCTGCGCTTATCTCTTCGCCCATTGAGGCCTGCTCGAGCAGCACAAGTACGCTTCACCGTCTTCAAATGAACAGGTACGCGTAGACTCCGAATCTAAGGCACGCCTGAACAGTTACAGGAGGGTGGTTTTGCAAGTTTTCTGCACCACCTGAATAGTTACGAATTCTGCAACAAATTTTAATTTTAAAAAATAAAGGATCAAAATGAAAACATTAAAGTTACAAGTAGTTGGTATCTGTATAGTTGCGCTGTTTTTATCTGCAGGTTTTGTTTTTGCCGGATCCGTCAGCAATGCGTTAATGGGCGGGCAAAATGCCGAGGCGGTAAAATTGGTGATAAACTGTGACCATAAGGCAGCGCTGGACGCTATTGCAAAAGAGGAACAAGCTCAAGCAAAAAAATATGATAAAGAGCTGGGCCTGGTGATTAAGGGGGTTATTTATCAGGAATTAGATAACGCCGCTGATCTTGACAACGTATATAATGAGATGGTTGTTCTGAGCGGCAGGGATATGAACACCTCCAGGACCGAGGCCGTAAAGAGAGTCAGTGATATGCATACGGAGATAAAGCTGGAGCGGAAGAAAAAAACCGGCAATGAATTTTGTAAATAGCAGGTATGATGAACTCGTAAAACTATGTTTTCCATATTTTCCGTCGTCCCCGCCTTCGCGGAGATGACGGATTCGAAAACTTTTACGCTACCATCAGGTAAAACGTATTGTACGTTTTACAGCTTGCATTAGCCGTTAGTTCTATATTTCCTGACGTTACTGTTGCAGTAAGCGCTTCCGTCGTCCCCGCCTCCTGCTGGGATGACGGAAGCGCATCAAAATTCGCTCTATCTCCGATCTCCGGATATTTTTTTTGACAATCACTGATTCATGGCTACCATTTTTTAATGGAGCAACAGAGTGTTGATTCTTCATTAACGTGAGCAGGGACCAGTGACCATGCGAACCACCGATGAGTATTGCAGCCGGGATATTGAGCAGAGCCTCCACGATCTGCAGGCAGATGCCGACAGGGGCCTGAGCAGCCGGGAAGCTGAAAACCGGCTTGCTGAATACGGATTTAACGAGATCAGCGAAAAGGAAGAGCCGCTCTGGCACCGTGTTTTTCGTCGTTTCTGGGGGCCGATTCCCTGGATGATTGAAGTGGCGGCAATCCTGTCAGCCGTGGTGCAGAAATGGGAAGATTTTATCATCATCACCATTATGCTGCTGGTCAATGGGCTGCTTGATTTTTTTCAGGAGCATCGCGCCCTGAATGCACTCAAGGCCTTAAAGGGTAAACTGGCCCAGGAAGTAACCGTCCTGCGTGATGGGACCTATTTGATCATTGCTGCCCGCGAACTTGTTCCCGGCGATATCGTTAAGCTCCGTATTGGTGATGTGGTCCCGGCGGATATCCAGTTGCTGGCGGGTGAGTATCTCGCAATTGATCAGTCCGCTCTCACCGGAGAATCCTTGCCTGTTACCAAAAAACAGGGCGAAGCCGCCTATACCAATACTGTTGTCAAGCAGGGGGAAATGCTTGGCCTGGTGGTGAATACCGCCGCCAATACCCGCTTTCATTCCGTTGTTGCCCTGGTAGCTAAAGCCACTCTGAAAGAGCGCAGCCATTTTCAGAAAATGGTTATTCAGATTGGTAATTTTCTCATCATTCTTACCGTTTCCCTGGTTGTCCTCATCCTGATGGTCGCCCTGTTCAGGCATGAAAATTTTATTGAAATCGCCCGCTTTGCTCTGGTGTTGACCGTTGCCGCCATTCCGGTGGCTCTGCCCGCAGTCCTGTCGGTAACCATGGCGGTCGGAGCACTGAACCTGGCCCGCAAACAGGCCATTGTTTCACGGCTCACCGCCATTGAAGAGCTGGCCGGAGTCGATGTCTTCTGCTCGGATAAAACAGGAACCCTGACCAGAAATGAAATGCAGGTAGCGGATCCGGTGTTGCTGGACGGCCATGATGAACAGCAGCTTTTTCTCTATGCCCTGCTTGCCTCACGCCGTGAAAATAACGACCCCATAGAGCTGCCGCTCTTTCATTATGCCGAACAGAAGTTTCCTGAAATCGATCTTCATCTCTATCAGCAGATGGATTTTACCCCCTTTGACCCGGTGAGCAAGAGGACCGAGGCCACTATTCAACAGGGTAATGAAACCTACCAGGTTCTCAAGGGAGCGGCTCAGGTTCTGCTGGACATGGCTGATCTGCCGGATAATGAAGTGGTGGCCATCGGCAACTCCATCGATCTGCTGGCTTCCAAAGGGTACCGTACCCTGGCTGTTGCCCGGCGCAGGGATGCGGACAGTCCCGTGGAACTGACAGGATTAATTCCGCTGATTGATCCACCCAGGGATGATTCGGCCCGGGTCATCAGCGATATGCAGGCATATGGGGTTCAGGTGAAGATGGTTACCGGGGACAACATGGCTATTGCCCGTGAGATCGGCTCCATGCTTGGTCTTGCCGATAAATCCATGCGGGCCGAGCAGCTGAGCGGCAAATCCAATACGGAACTCATCGGCCTGACCAGGGCTCTGTCCACTGCCATCTACCACAGGCTGAATCCGGATGTCTCAAGTAGAGAGGCCAGGCGATTTGCCGATTCGGTTATTGAAGAGCTGGAGTCCATCTATGACGTCGGCCTGATCAACCGCGAATTTCTCCACACCCATGAGTCGGCCATTATCGAGATGATTGAAGGAACCGACATCTTTGCCGAAGTCGTGCCCGAAGACAAGTACATGCTGGTGGAGAGCCTGCAGAAGGCGGGCCATATAGTGGGCATGACCGGTGACGGCGTCAATGACGCACCGGCACTGAAAAAAGCGGACTGCGGTTTTGCAGTCTCCAATGCCACCGATGCAGCCAGGGCGGCGGCGGACATTATTTTAACCGCTCCCGGCCTGACCGTAATAAATCATGCCATTGAGCAGGCCAGGATTACCTTTGAGCGGATGAAAAGCTATTCCATTTTCCGGATTGCCGAGACCATTCGCATTATTTTGTTCATGACCCTGTCCATTGTGGTCTTTAACTTTTATCCGATTACGGCCCTGATGATCATCATCCTGGCCCTGCTCAATGATATTCCGATCCTGGCGATTGCCTATGACAATACCAAGGTGCAGAGAGAGCCGGTGCGCTGGAATATGACTGAACTGCTGACCGTGGCATCCACCCTGGGGATTGCCGGAGTGCTGTCGTCTTTCCTCCTCTTTTTTATATTGGTCGAGCTCAAGGTCGGTAATGAGATGATTCAGTCACTGATGTTTGCCAAGCTGGTTGTTGCCGGTCACGGCACTATTTACAATACCCGTATTGATGACTGGTTCTGGAAAAAGCCCTATCCATCCCGGTTACTCTTTTCGGCGACTTTTTCCACCCGGGTGTTTGGTACGCTCATTGCCGTGTACGGTTTTTTTATTCCAGCCATCGGCTGGACTTATGCCCTCTACATGTGGGGCTATGCTCTGGCCTGGTTTGTTTTGAACGATATCATTAAGATGCTCACCTATCGCATATTGCGCCGTCGTGGTCTGTATGTTTAATTATAAAGGCTCACAGGGCACCTAACCTTTCCGCGATGAGCCCGGCTTACGTATCAGGGCTACGTTGAGGATTTCGCGATTGAAGATCGGCCGAAGATATGCTGCAGTGTCTACTCAGAATGTGAAGTTATTTTTGATTGCACCCTTAATAGGCTACGCCGGACTCATCACGAAATTTTTTGGCACCCTGCAGATAAGCGTAGACTTCGAGCAGTTACAGATACAGTGGTTTGCGCACTTTTAATCTACGTACCCCGTGAGTAGTTACGACTGCCGCTTGATTCGGCCCTGCCCGGCCTGGTAT
>WFRY01000426.1 GCA_015486315.1 Desulfobulbaceae bacterium | reverse complement strand
GGGCGGTAAAGCTGCTGATTTTATTGTATCCTGCCAGACCGGTGCCGGCGGTTTTTCAAGAAATCCCATGGCAGCACCTTTTTTAGAAAACTCTCTGCACGCCCTGTATGCCCTCCTCTCTCTCCAGCAGATGTATGGCTGATTTCCCGCCGGTAACTCACTCATTTTTTACAATCAACGGATAGTGTCTATCGATGAACAGGGAGGGAGTATTTGTTTGACAAGAGACCGACAAAAATTATACACTTCTTGACGAGGTCAGTGTACAAATACCATGAAAAAAAGCAGTTACAACTTTATCAGGAGGTCTTCATGAAAATCAGCATACGTCTGCTTGTCTGTTCACTGTTCACCCTGCTTATTTTTGCCGGCAATTGTCCGGCTGGAGAAGATACGGCTACGAAAGAGGTTGACACCATCATTATAGAGCATACCCAGGCATTTGATAGTAAATCATTTGACAAGGCACTGTCCTTTTATGATGAAAATGCGATTATCATGGGAACTGGTCAGGGGGAACTTTATATCGGTAAGGAGGCAATCTCCAATGCCATGAAGCAGTTTTTCAGCAACTTTGACAAGGAAGAACGTGAGGTGACCTTTCGTCAGGTAAAGGTGAACGGCGATGTTGCCTGGACGATTAGCAGTATGACTATTACCGCCATTCACGAAGGGAAAAAATCAACCTATGATCTGAACCTTTCCAGGGTGCTGGAAAAGAAAGACGGCAAATGGCTTTGCGTTGCCGAGCATTTTTCCAACCTGGTTGGTGATAAGTAAATCAGACCCGGTTCAAGTACTGTTGCGCCCTTTGGGGGCAGATTTTTTGCGCTTTGCGCTAATTTCCGGAACTGCAATTGCAGGAGATGATAATGGCAACGGATAACCATGATACGTTACAACAGGATCAAAAGGACGAAACCGCTAAGGACGGGCAGCTGAGCCGTCGAGATTTTCTGGTGGGGCTGAAAAAATGGTCCAAAGTGGTGGTGGCAGCTGCCCTGGTGGGCGGTTCGCTGGGCAGGGCCGACAACGCTGATGCCGGTTCCTGGATAAACCGCAGAGGCGGTGGTGGTGGCTGGGCCAACAGACACCATGGTGGAGGTGGCGCCTGGGGAAACCGGGGCGGCAGTTGGGCCAATGGTCACAGGGGTGGCTGGGCCAATCGACGGGGAGGATTAGGCTGGGTGAATCGCTATTAACCTTTGATTTCGTCTACGCTTTTCCACCCTTCTGTAATCATTCCGGTGTTTGATGAGTGAACTTGTCTACAGTGTGCCGGTTGAACTGGCCTCTTCCCGGCTGGGACAACCGGTTATTCTGCGGGCAGCAGATCCCGGGAACCTGTTGTCTCTGCCGGCCGGATACAGGATAGAGGATATTCTCTATATCCGCCTGTACGGTATTGGCGCCCCCCCCTTACCTGATATTTTCTCCAACTCCGGCATCGCCATTGACTATGTGCTGACCAATGCGGCAGATCAGTCCGCAACTCTGTACAATCTTTCCCGCCTGCTGTCCGGTTGTGATCTGCGGGTTTCCATTCCCATGCAGCCCGGATTCAGCAGGGCCGTAAAACTGGCCGCAGCCCTGAGTTTTACGGTTAAGCTGGAATATTCCGGATCATTTCCCGGCATGTCTGCCGAACTTGCCGAGACCCTGGATATCTATCTGCATCAGAGTACGGTCAGTCAGCCCATTGATTTTTTTCACTCCCTGCTGCTCCATTTTATCCATCAGGATGCGGTCACCCTCTGGCAGATCCAGGAGGAAGACCCGGCCCTGTATCGCCAGATCAACGGACAGGGGCAGGAGGTTATGGCAGGGCTTTCAACCAGGCGGCCCCTGCCCGCTTCTCCGGCTTCCTTTGTGACCGACCTGCAAAAGGAATTATCGGCAACAGACAGTGAATGCCGGGACTGCCCGTTTATGGACTGCTGTGGCGGGTATTGGAAATGGCCGAACCGTGAGCTGTCCTGTGCAGAGTATCAGCTGCCGGAAGTCTTTCATATCCTGCGCAGTGCAGCCCTGGAACTGAGCAGGGATCAGGAGGCGTTCAGCCGGGATGCCGCCGGTCGCAGCGGTGCCGAGCCTTGAGCCTGACCAGAGATCCGATCTCCCTGATTCTCCTGCCCACCCTGGAATGCAATGCCGCCTGCGAGTACTGCTTTGAAGACAAGAGCCGGGCCCGGCTCAGCCACGAACAACTGGCAGTTATCATCGACAAGATCTGTACCTACATGGTAGAGCAGGGGATCGTCACCCTGGCCATTAACTGGCAGGGGGGCGAGGTTATGGTTTTACCGCCATCCTGGTTTGAGGAGGCCGGAAGCCTGATTCAAGAGATTGCCCGCAGCCATAACCGGGAGGTGGAGCATTATATCCAATCCAACCTGATCGGCTATTCCCGGGAATGGCTGCCTGTCCTGACCGAAATGTTCAACAGCAGCATCGGCAGCTCCCTTGATTTTCCTAATCTTTATCGTAAGCTTCCCGGAGGTGGACCTGAGCAGTATAAGGCTATTATGGAGCGACGGATCCGCCAGGTGCAGGAAGACAGTCTTGACCTCGGCATTATTGCCCTGCCCAATGAAGAGACCTTTGCCATGGGGGCTGCTCGTTTTTATGACTACTATGTCAAGCATCTGCACCTGAAAAGTTTTCAGATCAACACCCCGTTTGCCGGTGGAACGGACACCCCGGCCAAGTCTGCCTATCCCCTGGATAATGAACGACTGACCGCTTTTCTGCTGGAACTTATTGATATCTGGATGGCGGAAGGCTATGCACAGGGGGTTCGAATCAGTCCCTTTGAGCAGTTGCTCAACTATTTTTTAGACCGTGAACAACATCTGCTCTGCATCTGGGGCGAAAATTGCGCTAATGAATTTTTCTGTGTCGATCCCCTGGGCAATCTCTCCCAATGCGACTGCTGGGCTGCAAGTTATCCGGCCTTTCACTTCGGTAATCTGCTTGAACCGGGTGGACTGGGGGCATTGCTGACCAATACCCCGGCCCGTAACAGGTTTCTGGAGCGTCCGGCCGCATTGATGGCCGTAGAGGATTGCCTTGACTGCGCCTATCTTGCCCTCTGCCATGGCGGCTGTCCGGTTCGTGCCTATACCATGAACCATGACATCCGGACGAAGGATCCCTACTGTCCGACCTACAAGGCCCTGTTCAGCCGTATGGAGCAGGTCGCGGCCCATCTGGCCGCTCAAGGAGGCTGTCTTCCGGTAAGCGCTCCATGAACACGCACAGCAGGGCGTTCCTGAAACGCATACATTCCGAGGTGTTATCAAGTCAAAAGGTAACTTCTCAATAAGTGGTGACAAGTGCGGTGTCTTACTTTATGGATCCCGGCTAACAACATGCCGGGATGACGGAATTGCTTGCAATTACGATCGTCATCCCCGAATGTAGTTATCGGGGATCCAGGTATTTTACCACCACTTATTGAGAAGTTACGTCAAAAGTGCAGTTAATGAAGCGCTTACGTCTTGCGTAACCTTTTCCCTCCTGTGTTGCCGGTGTTTGAAGGATTGAAGTGCTTGACGATAGTTATTTGAAATTACGGTATTTTTTTGTTCCTGCCGGCGACATAGCCAGCTTTTAGTTGCCAAAAACGCACTTTTCTGCTAATAATACCAAGTTAATGCAAAGATATTTACTTCGCATTTATCCCTGCCGGCATTGCCTGGCAGGGTTTTTCCATATTGTTAAACCAATCTCATAAACAACATAACAAACAGGAAGACAGTACCATTGAAAACTAAAATATTAGTCGCCAATCGCGGTGAAATTGCCATCCGCATTATCCGGGCCATCCAGGAACTGAATTATGAAGCCGTGGCCATCTATGAAACACCGGACAAAGACTCAAAACACATTCGTATAGCCAACGAGGCCATCTGGATCGGTGACGGTCCCCGCAGCGACTACCTTAATATCGACAAAGTAATTAATGCGACCCTCAAGAGCGGTGCTGTAGCCATTCACCCCGGTTACGGCTTTCTGGCAGAAAATGCGGATTTTGCCAGGGCCTGCGAAGAGGCAGGAATTATCTTTATCGGCCCGTCTTCCGGAGTAATCGATAAGTTAGGCAACAAGGTTATGGCCAGACAGATCATGGCCGAAGCCGGTATCCCCATGGTTCCCGGCACTCAAAATCTGAAAAAAGGCGACGACGGCCTGAACGAAGCCATTGCATTCGGCAAAAAATACGGTTACCCGATCATGCTGAAGGCCACTTCGGGCGGAGGAGGTCGGGGAATCCGTCGTATTGAGCATGAAGAAGACCTGGCCGAGCAGTATCCTATTGCCAGATCAGAGGCCCTGGCCGCCTTTAACGATGACTCGGTATATCTGGAAAAAGTAGTGGTTCAGCCCAAGCATGTAGAAGTGCAGATTATTGCCGATAAAGAGGGACACACAGTCCATCTCGGCACCAGGGACTGCTCCATCCAGCGCCGCAATCAGAAACTGATCGAAATCGCACCGGCCTTTCACCTGAGCGAAGAACAGTGTGAAGAGATCTGTCAGACCGCTGTCAAGGCAGCTCAAGCGGCCAACTACGTTAATGCCGGTACCGTCGAATTTCTGCTGGATAGTAACGGCAGTTACTACTTCATGGAGATCAACACCAGGCTCCAGGTTGAACATACTGTTTCCGAAATGATCACCGGCATTGACATTGTTCGCACCCAGATCAAACTTGCCCTGGGCAAGGACCTGCTCTTTTCCCAAGAGGAAGTACAGCTACGCGGTCATGCCATCGAACTTCGTATCAATGCGGAAGACCCGAAAAATAATTTCATGCCTGAAGGCGGCAAGACCGTTACGGTATATCGCTCACCGGGCGGTTATGGAGTCAGGCTTGACGGATTCTGCTACCAGGGATTCACCATTCCCCAGGTATACGACTCCCTGCTGGTTAAGCTGACGGTATTCGGCTGGTCCTGGAATGAAACCGTGGATCGACTCAAACGCTGCCTGACAAACTTTGTTATCACCGGCCCCAAGACCACAATCCCGTTTTACCTGAATCTGCTCAATGACCCCGACTTTCAGTCCGGTGATTTTGACACCTCTTTTCTGGAAACACATGAGTATCTGCTGGATTATGAAGAGGACACCAGTGAAGTCAACAAACTTGCCCGTCTGATAGCAGAAATTCATCACAAGGGCAAAAATACATACGCGGCATAGGCCACGCAGCAGTAACCAATCTGATATATAAAATAACGATACAACGGATACAGTTATGACAAGAATTACCCAGGATATGGATACAGCCACCGTGCTCAAAGCGCTGCGCGAGGCTGATGGTTATTATATTACCAACACGGCCCGGGACATGTCCCAGTCCGATTATAAAAACCGGATACTGCTGCATACCGACCTGATGGCGGCCAAGGCCCGTGAAGCAGCCGGATATTTTTCTCTGGAGATCACCGGCGGAGCATCAGTCCATGTCGACATCCTTCGCAAACAGGTTGATCCCTTCCTCAAGCTGGAACTGCTGCGGCAGGCAATGCCCGACACCATGTTCCAGACCCTGTGCCGTGGTGTCAACCTGTTCGGTTACCGCCCCTACCCCCAAAATGTCATCCGGCTGACGGTTCGAGAATTTGCCAAATATGTCGACGTCTGGCGAACCTTTGACTTCATGAACTATATCCCTAACATGCAGGCGGTTTTTGAAGAGGTGGCCAAGGCAGGTAAGCTCAACGAACCATGTATCTGTTTTTCCACCGGCCCTGAGCACACCAATGAATACTATGTCAAGAAGGTGCAGGAAATCCTCGACGTCACCGGCGAAGAGATCATCCTGTGTATTAAAAATCATGGCGGCCTTGGTACGCCGCGCCGAATCGGTGAACTGGTAGATGCCATCAAACAGGCCTACCCGGAAATCATCGTCCATTACCATGGACACAACACCGATGGTAATGATATCGGCCGTATCACTGCAGCCATCCTGAACGGTGCAACCATTGTCGATGCATCCGACCACGCCTTTACCGGCTTTTACGGTCCTCCCCCTATCCTGACGGTTATTCAGACCATGAAAGATCTGGGCAGGACAGCCATCGGTATTGATGAAGAGGCGGTCATTGAAACATCGGACGTTATCCGGGACCAGCGTCCCTACTATGCCCAGTTTGAAGCCCAGATCAAGGGGTTTCTGCCCACTGTGCAGATTCATAAGCTGCCCGGTGGTGCCATGGGTTCAAGCCTGGAACAGGCATCCAAGGGCGGTTTCCTCGACAAGATGCCTGATATTCTCCACAAAGAACTCCCTGAAGTTCAAAAAGATCTCGGCAACTACTGGAGCGTAACCCCGGGGTCACAGATTCTCTGGACAACAGCTGTAGCTAATGTCATGGATGAAGACCGCTACGGCAACCCTTCAGGCGACCTGAAGAACCTGCTCCTTGGTAAATACGGACCGTTTCCCTTTTATAAGCCTGCAGACTGGATCTATGAAAAAGTTTTCGGTCCTGACTGGCAAACGATCATCGAAGAGGAAGGCGGAGTAGAAGAAATTGAAGACATGGACATTGAACAGGAACGCCGTACTCTGACCGATCGACTTGGTGTTGAGCCTACGGAGCAGCAACTTGTCACCTACCTGCAGCATCCCAACGATGCAGTGAATTTCTTCAAATTTGAAGAGGAATTCGGCCAGTCCTATGTTCTGCCGCCGTCTATTTTCCTGCGTCAGGGTGGCTTTTCCCTTGGCGAAACCCTGATCTTCAAAGACCATGCCGGAAAAGAGCATATGCTGGAGATCGGACCGGCCCAGAAGACCGATGCCGGGGATACCAATGTCTACCTCAACGTGGACCATTACCAGCGGGTCTTTGTCTTTGAACCGGAGCAGGCAGCCGGTGTCCAGGCAGTGGTAAGCCTGTCCAAGGATGAAATTGCCGACCTTGCCAAAGCAGGAGATATCCGGGCACCCTTTGCCGGTAATGTCTGCGGGATCAATGTAAAAGTAGGCCAGGAGGTTGGAGAAGGCGATCAAGTAGCTGTCCTTGAAGCCATGAAGATGCAGACACCGGTGGCCTGTGAGGTGTCGGGAACCGTATCCTCCATCAGCACCAAGGTCGGCCAGAGCCTTCAGCCCGGCGACAAGATCATGAAGATCGATACCGGAGACGAGTAACGCCGTTCAACAGATTCTGGGCAGGGGTTCTCCGCTGAGAGGTTCCACCAGGCGTTCGCCTCCTATGGCGGTCTTGAGTACTACTCTGCCTGGATAATCCGCTGTTACCTCACCTATAACAGCGGCATCCCTGCCCTCTCTGGTTGATCGCATCAATGCCAGGACCTTATCTGCTTTATCTGCCGCAACCAGGGCTGTACATTTGCCTTCATTAGCAAGATAGAGCGGATCAAGGCCCATGAGTTCGCAGGCAGCGGCGACTGCCGGCCTGATCGGAATTGCAGTTTCATCCAGCATCATGCACAGGTTCGTGGCTTCGGCAATTTCACTGAGGGTCGTGGCCAGTCCGCCCCGAGTTGGGTCACGCAGGGTGTGAACGGCACCGGACAGTTTGCTGTTGAGCAGGGCAACAAGAGTATGCAGGGCCATGGTATCACTCTTGAGATCACCTGCCACTTTAAGCCCTGCTCTGCGGGTCAGGATGGTTATACCGTGATCTGCGAGGGTGCCGGACAGAATAATCCTGTCTCCTTTCCCGGCCCGGTCTGCAGTTATTTCACAGTCGGAATCAACAACCCCGATGCCCGAGGTGTTGATAAAAATCTTATCCGCCTTGCCCCGGGGTACGACCTTGGTGTCTCCGGTGACTATCGGCACTCCGGCTGTTTTGCCGGCCCCGGCAATGGCAGCAATAATTCGTTCAAGATCATCAACGGCCAACCCTTCTTCCAGAATCAGCCCCAGGCTCAAACAAAGTGGGCGGGCACCACGCATGGCAAGATCATTAATGGTACCGTTGACAGCGAGTTCACCAATATTGCCGCCCGGGAAAAAAATAGGATCCACCACATAAGAGTCGGTACTGAAGGCCAGACGACCAGTCTGAGCTTCGAGAACTGCGCAGTCTTCAAGCCTGTGCAGAACCGGGTCATCCAGATATCGAAGAAAAACTTCCCCGATAAGCTGTTGACTGGCTCTACCGCCGCTGCCGTGATCAAGAAGTATGGTTTTCATTACATTGGGTAAACGCTCCATGAACACCCTGCTGCAGGGTAAAACGCATAGGTCCTGAGGCCAATCATTTCCGAATATCAGCCAAAACTTTTTCACCTGGTATCACCTGCACCGTACCAGAATCAAGTTCGTCGATTCTTCGCTCAGCCTCTTCAACTCCAGAGCGTGTTTAACTCTTCATTGCCTGGTGCATTCAGACTCTCAAGTAATCTATCAGCCAAATGTACACGATCTAAGGCACTCCTGAACAGTTACAGGACGGTGGTTTTGCAAGTTTTCTGCACCACCTTCTAAGTAACAAATTTCTGGATCCCCGCTAACAGCATGCGGGAATGACCGTATTTTCGTGTGACAAGTAATTAAATCGTCATCCCCGAGTGCTTTTATCGGGGATCCATTGTTACGATTAAGATAAACGCCGGGGCACTTGGCTG
>WFRY01000425.1 GCA_015486315.1 Desulfobulbaceae bacterium | reverse complement strand
CCCTGGGGCTCTGCCCCAGACCCCGAGGTTTTTAAGGCATGAAGGCTCCTCTGAGATATCATTTATTTACTACAGAGCTAATCCTTTGCAAAATGCATACCATTGCAAAACAGACCACTTGGCGTAACCTAAGGGTTTAAAAGGATATTTTTTTATCACGTTAAATGAGGTGAAAAATGCTCATTCCCTTGCTTATCTTGATCAAAAATAGCTACTTTTCCATCAATTACTGTGCTTGTCCACATTATGTTTATACCATCCATAGAGTACTATTGTGCCCAGGGCAAAGGTCAATCCTCCCATCAACAGGGCAGTGTACAGCAGTATATTTTTCACTGTAGAATTATTCATACTGTCCTCATTTCCCCCGTGTCTAGCTGCTAACTATTCAGGTAGCACCACTGGAGTTAGACAAATACAGGCTTGTAACTGTAGAACAAAATGACCTCTCTTTTCAGGGAAGAAGAATTTCAATCACTGAAAATAAGCTTTCAGGTTCAACTGGTTTTTTTAGATATGCGGCTCCACCGATTTCCATGCCGCGTTCACACGCCTCTTCATCAGCTTCACCACTGAGAAAGACAATAGGAATACGGTTTGTTTCAGCATTTCCTTTGAGTTCTTTACAAACCTCTAAACCATTCATTCCAGGCATAACAATATCAAGCAGAATCAGATCCGGTGGTTTTGCTGATTGAGCAATTCTCAATGCTGTCTTGCCATTTGGTGCTGCCTTAACCTTATATGTATCTTTGAGCAGCCCTGCCAGCAGATCAATAATTGCAGGAGCGTCGTCTACCACAAGTATAACTTTCTTTTCCATTTTTTCTCTCTTGATGGTTGAGTTGATGGACTCGTAAAAAAACCTCTTGGCCGTTCCGGTCGAAGTCTACGTCCAGCTCCATCAGGGGCGGTGCACTTGCTATCGAAGATTCTGAGTGGAGTCCATGCCATTGCATTTATCCGTATCATCACCATATTTTATTCATTTTTTCATCCGGGCATTGAACCAATTTTTCTATGCCCAGATATTGCCGCAGAGTAATGGAATAACAGAAACAAAACCCTATTTCAGGTACAACCTCTTCATGTCGGCATCATAACCAATACCGATCCTGCGCAGTTCGCGGTTAAAGGTATATCCTCCAGGAGAGTTGAAGGCTGTAGGTTTAAGCTGATAAAATTGTATTGCTTCAGGGGGAAATTCGGCTTCATACAGCGGTTGATTCTGAAACGTCTGGGCCTCTTTTGCCTTTTTGCCGACAAATCGGCAGGTCAACGTCTCTTTGATCACCGCACTATCGTCACTGTTGTAGCTTATATTGTCGCCATACATCCAGCCATAAAAATCCTTGCGGTTATTCTGGGCATAGGCGTTTGTCGGGGTATGTTTTACTCCGGCAAAGGCGAGGTAGTACTGGACACCCATTACCTCCGGTGTACCATTGCCGTCAATGTCAAAGAGGTCATAACACTGAGGCAGATTACGATAGGTGGCCACTTTTTCCAGGAGATCACTGGATGACGGCAGCATGTGCCGCAGCTCACTCATAGATCCCGAGGGCAGGCGGGTGCAGCCATGGGAGGCAGGGCCGCGGCTGACAAGCCAGAGATTCTGGTAGTTTTTCTTAGGATTGCGTTCACCGGCAACATGCCGCCACTCTTTGGGCAGGAAGCGGGCTGCATTAAGCTGAGTACGGACACCGGCACTGTGAAAGGCATTGTAATAAATACCAGTAGCGTGCTGGTACTGGAGCAGGGGGATATATCCATATCCCGGATTGGGTGACAGGTAGTCCACCATGCCCAGCTGACCACGACCTTCTTTTCGCGGAATGAGCTTCCAGATACCGGTAACGCCGAAAGAGGTCAGGGTCCATTGCTTATACTTGATCGTGGATTGCAGGGTTCCCACCGGGATAATACTGGTAAACTCCACCACGTCGATGTTGCCGTCCTTTACCGGATAATGGCCCTGGGTGGCGGCCTGGAGAAATTCTTCAGCCTTGGCTGTGAAGGCTGGATCATCGGCCCCCCCGCCACTCCTGGCAAGGGTTGCAGCTGCTTCCAGCAGTACAATCTGCTCCGGTGTCAGGGTGTAGAGATTTACCCTGCCCGGCAGGATCGCATTGGCCGCATCAAGACGAACAACCGTATCAGTCAGGTCCTGTTCCTGAATTCCTGCAAGATGCTGGTGCCAGGTACTCAGGATACGGTTTACCGGTATACGGATCGGAAAAACCCGGCCCGGATTGAGCGCTGCCATCACGGCTGCTGATTTTTGCCGATATGTATCAGGATCAAGGGAAGCTCTGGAGGTTGCCAGTTCAACAACCCTGTTGGTCTCCATGGCCTCGGCAAACCGCTCATAGGCTTTGTTGACTGACAGCTTGATAATCCCTTTGTCCAGCAGTTTCCGGTACGTTTCATGCCGCAGAACAAGATCTTCGGCATAGTCGTCCAGTTCATCCGGCCCCATTACCAGGGTTACCCGCAACTGGTTACCGCGTGAGAGCTGGATATGGGCTCGAGCAGGATTCTGGGTTCTTGGGGCGAAACCGGTGTAAAATGAGAGTTCGTACCAGTAAAAATAGACGCCCTGTGGAGGTTTGGATCCGTCCCAGACAATTGAGGGATCACCGCCTGCCTGTGCTGCCGGGGTCAAAATAAGTCCGGTCAGCAACATGAACAGCAGGTGAAGGTAGAGCGTTGCTTTTTTGTGGCGTTTCTGCAGCATCACGGGTTTCATTTTTTTCGAGAGTAAAATAATCACTGGACTGTCTCTTCCAGCGAAATGTTGCTGGTATTCTTGACGATCTCTTTGTCAAGTCCGGCCAGGGCCGGAATATTACTGAAGTCTTCGTTGCCGATAAAAGGGCGAACCTGGAAGAGCCACAGCTTGCCGTTGGCAAAACCGTATTCAATATCCCAGGCCATTGGTTTGCCGTTTTTGTCCAGAGCGGGTTTCAGGGTTTTGCTGATTTTACGCCCTGCGTCGGTGATCGCCGTGACCTCTTCCGGGCTCAGTACATATTCACGGCCGGTGGATGGGACGATTTTTGTGCCATGCCCCGGTTCAATCAACTGGCGCCATGGCGACTTGAAGGTTGTAATCAACGTAATGCCATCGGGTGACCAGAGCAGGGTTTCCGTGGGAGTTCCGTCTACTGCACCGCCAACACCCTCTGAAGTGCCAAGCAGCATTTTTGTCTGGTCACCGGTATTGATATCTGCAGTGATCAGGACGCCCGAGGCTTCACTGGGAATGGTCTCCAGCAGAACCACCGAAGGCAGAACCCACAGAGGTTCATCAATCATGGTCTGGCGCCAGGAAAAGGAACGAAAGGTAAAGGGCGAGGCCCATACTTTTTTCAACCCCTTGTAGATGTCGTCAAGCGAACCCAGGTTAAAGATGGTCAGGTTGAGGCCGGCCCCGTTAAAACTGGGTTGGTCTTCTACATTGGTATCACTGCGTACAAAAAGCCCAACCGTCTGCGTGGGGTCATCTTTTTTGAGCAGTCCGAGTTTCTCCAGGTCATCGCGGATGGCGGTCTTCAGTTCCGATGAAAGTTTATTCTGCTCTATAGAATAGCGCAGAACATGCAGGCGCGGCTTGATCCAGGCTGACAGTTTGTCGTCACTGGTACCGGCCGGGATCATCGTGTCAAAAAAAGTTGCATAGGTCTGTTTGGCAAAATCATCAATCGACTGGCCGGGTCTGGCTATATTTTTACCAGCCAACTCCTTGGGGATCATGACTTTGGCACTCGTGTAGAACTGATAATAAGCGCCAAAAGGAACGGCTATACCCCGGGCAACATGGTCGGGGAACATGTGTTTGAGTTCACCCAGGTAGGCTGCTTTGGGTCCGGTTTTGATACCAGATTCTGCGCGGCGCAGGTTATCGAGCGAGATGGGACGCCAGGTCTTGAGGTCAAGGACGCTGGGGTCAATATGGAGCCTGGCTTTGCTTCCGGAAACCTTACCGTCGCCGGTGCGTTTCTGGCTGCGGGTATACTCCTTGAGAATTGCCTTGTCCTCAACTGTCATATCGGCAGCACGTTTGAGGTATACCCGGCCGCCCGGGCTAACAACAAAGAACACTTTCTTTTTATTATTTTTTTTCAGTTCCTCATAGGGTGGACTTGACACGACCACATTTGGAATCCCCAGGGCCCTGGCCAGCAACTGGACGTGGGAAACCACGTTGCCTTCACCACGGGTGATGATACCGGCTGCTGGTTCAAGGTCGGCCGGGGTATCAGGCAGGGCAATAATCTGGCTCCTGTTATATGGCTGATCCAGATTGACCACGGCAAGATCTCCATAGGCCAGACCGGAGTTCAGGGCACGTACACCCTTGGTAAACTCTTTGTCAAAGAGCAGGTGGCTGATCTTTTCCTGGCCGGATACAAAATCATCCAGGTTGCTGTAGGCCATACCGTAGAGCAGCATGGGTGAACTGCGTACAATATCATCGGTAATTCGTATGCTGTCAGGAATCAGGTAGGTCCATGACGGCCAGACCTCGCCAAATCCGAGCACTGACCCGGCATGGGCCCATTCAATAACCCGTTGAGCCTGCTTGAGCCGGGCGATAAATGCTTCCCGGTTCCAACTGGTTTTTGCCAGCATGCTGTCAAAATCTGCAGTAATGGCCTTACGTTCACGATCCGAGATCAAACCGGTGCCGTAGGTAGCATTGGCCAGGGCACGAAGCAGCTGCAGGTATCCCTTGACTGATTCAGGCCCGCCATTGTCCATGAGCTTACTGCCCAGGCTTTGGATGATAGCTGCTCCGGTAACATTAATGTCGACCAGTTTGCGACTATCAGAGGGCGTGACCTCTCTGCCTGCAACTGTATGTCGGGACAGGACCATGAGTTCTGCCATGCTTGTGATATTTTTGACAGGGTCATCTGTTTTGCTGCTGACGAGTGCTTTCAGCAGATCTTTAACACCACTGTTGGAGAGGCTCTTGATCTGGGGTTTGAGAATAGTCTCGTCCAGGGAGGTGAGCTGCACAATATCAGCAATCAGTTCACTGATCTGTGCTTTTTCTTTTTTCTTGGACGCGGCTAATTTGTCACGGTAATCGGCGAGCAGGGGAATAAGGGAAGCCGAAATTCTGCCGTGCACAGCATCGCGTAACGGTTTGAATTTTCGATCATACTGCTGGATGGTGATGGCCAGATTACGAATTTTCTGGATATTGCCCTGATCATTGCGGGTAAAAAAACGTCGTTGCAGCTCATAGGCCAGAATATAATGCCGGTAATCATTATAGGCCGGGTCTGCCAGGTATTTTTCCTGGAATCTCGGCATGTCCCTGGCCTCGTACTCGGCCCCCTTCAGTCCTCCGTAGGTCTGCATCTCAGCCAGTTTGGATTCCGGGTGGGTGGTCATGTAATAATTTTCCAGGATATACCCCCGTACCAGGTTATGATGATCGGGAATTTTATCCCAATCAAACAGATCACTGGAAAAAATATTGCCCACATACATGCCGGTGGCTGTCAGGGCCTCGCCGCACGGGGCACGAAACGCACCGCAGAAGTTGGTGCTTTTACAGCGGTTGGCAATGGAGCCGTCCTTTGCCTGCACCGGTTTTTTGCTTCCGTCTGTACAAACGCAGTAGTTCACACTGTACGGCCCTTTGATTTTTTTCTGGATGGTCTGCCAGTTCTGCTTGAGCATCTTCCGCTGGTCAGCGGTCAGTTCCTGGCTTGCCGATGCCATGGAGGGACCCGGCAGGGCCGTTAGTAGAAGAAGAGAAGCTCCGGTTAAGACAGATAGAATTTTTTTCATTAATTATAATCTCCGGCAGAAAAATTAAGGTCAGGCAACTGCGTTTATTATTCTATAGTTAATCGTATTTATGATGAAAATGATATCGCCTGAAAGGAGGAAAATAGAATCAGCCTAAAGGGGGAGAGAGAAAAATGGAACGAAGGGGTTTATTTAATCGTAATTCTTCCGTCCGGCCCCACGGGATTAACTACTTTCTGGGAGCGAAACAGTTCCGTCATGTCAGATCCCATCGTGGAGTAGGTGTTGCGGATATCACGGCCATATTGTTTAAACCAATAAGTACTTCATAACCGGCCATATCCATCAAACCAAAGATGGCCTTGCCGTCAAACTGGCGAAAGTATCTACCCATCAGGTCGTCACCTGAAGACACGACAACCACCCGATTGTCGGTTGTCTGCTCAATCTGCTTGATCAGGGTGGCGATGCGGCTGATACCACCCGTCATATTGGTTTTCTCCGCTGATTTCGTGATGCGGATAGAGCACAGGGGGCGCTGTCAAGGTATCCCTGCAGATCACCTGTGCCGATGATGGTGAGTTTGTTTTCCCGGGCAGGCGACGGGGCCCTTGCAGTGCATGAGACCATGCAGCACAGAACTGATAAAAATGCGGTGAACAGCCCGAGGGTTCTGGCAACATCCAACAAGGCTGCAGTAGAGGTCAGCGAATTGCGGTTATTACGGGAGGTAAACATTCGTGCCGTTTGCAAGAGACTTTGGTGCCGGCAGGACGGGCGGTGCCCGCCCTGCCGGTCTTAATGAGCAAATCTAAGGAGTTAGATCCACCAGTTTTTTTACAGCCAGTCTGTCAGAGAAAAACCAATGCCGATGGTATTGGCATACTGGTCATACTCAATAAGGCTTTGACCGTAGCCGCTAAACCATTGCACGTAACCCTTCAGGTATGGCCAGTCCCAGAGAGGAAAGCTCCAACTGGCCTGAACGGCACCTTTTGAAAAGCTGGATTCAAGGTTGTTGCGCGACATCAGGCTGAATACGTTTTCGCCCCATTTGTAGGATGCAGAAAGCTCATAATGGCCCATGTAGTCGTCGATATCAGGATTGTCGTCACTGCTATCGCTTTCAGGTATCCGGTACCATGGCTTAATAGACATGGCAAGGTTGCCCCGTTCAACTGTAAACCAGGCAAAAACCCGGTTCCAGCTGCGAGAGAGAACTCCACCCTGGCCGTTGGATTGATGGCTGAGGCCAAAGGAGTTCCAGGTATTTTTTAATCCCCACAACTCCCAGCCGGGATGAAACTGCACCCAGACCTCAGGTTCGTGGTTGGTTTCCCGGAAAGGAGCTGAGTCTTCGTCGTAGATCTGCCAGAAGGAGCGGTTGGTATAGGCCCCGTAGATATCAAAAGTGTCGTTGAACAGATTGACCAGCAGAGGGAATTTTACACTGAGCTGAAACTGGGCTTCAGTGTCTTCCCATTGAAGATCCGGCTCATTGTATGCCTCCTGCCACAGTTTTGGATCATAACCGCTGCCATTATAGGCGCCAAGCAGGATATAATTGGGTTTATGGGCCATAAGCGTAAAGGGCTGCAGTACGTGCTTCCGATCCTGCCGCATACGGTCCTCGACTACAGCTACCTCAGTGTACTCTGTTTCAACGTCATAGCTTCCGTCTTTAATTTGTTTCCTGCACTGCACTCGCAGATCGGCAATGGTCATATTCGGATCTGCGGTTTCCAGGGCCTGTACCATGCAATTTCGCTCGTCGTCTGCAAAAACAGGATTTGGCAGGAGTACTGCAGTCGACAGCAACAGAAACACCCCCAGGTATGAAAGAGATCGCTGATCCACTTGTTTTCGTAGAATTCTCCAACTCTCCATGGTTACTCTCCTTGTTGTTCTTCGATAATTCGGACCAGGAACAATCCCAAGTTTTGAACTACTTTTATGCTTTATTTTCTTTCCGGCTACATTCAGGTACTAGAGAAAAGAGACTCCAAGAGCGCGGTAATCGGCCAACTTCTCTACGCTCTGAATGTCCAACAGGCTTCGGTCCCACTCTACCAACTCAGTTACAAGGTTGGCGGTTATTTTAAAAATTTCAGCAGGAAACTGTTGCAATGTTTTCTGGAATTCTTCACGGTTCAAGCGTAAAGTCATGGTCTCTTCTTTTGCCTGCAGGGTGAAAAGACGTTGTGGTTTGCCAAGCAAAGCGCAGCTTCCGACGAACGTCCCCGGGCCTAACTGACGAATCACCTGCCGTGTATCACCTTCGGAATAGATGCCATGAACCCGGCCTGACAGAATCAAAAAAGCATGGCCGTCATCTTCCCCCGGAACCATCAACTGATCACCGGTGATAAACGTAATCCGACTGCACAGCATGGCTAGAAGTTTAAGACATTCGTAATCAAGACCGCGCAGCAATGGTACCTGCCGGAGATGCTCCAGGTCTTCCTGAAAGCCGGAAGTTTTTTTCGATTCCTGCTTAGTGACTTTTTCCGTGGATAAGCTCATGCAATGCTCCTTTTTGGGCAATCAGTTCTTCGGGCTTGCCCCATTCAATAATTTTTCCGTCCTTTAAAACTGCAACTCTGTCAAAGGAAGGCAGCATGTCAAGCCGGTGAATAACGGATATAACGGTGCGCTTCCCCTTCCACCGTTCCATGAGATTTTGAATCCTGGTCTGTGATTTATTATCAAGGGCTGAGGTTGCCTCGTCCATGATGAGTACTTTAGACTGTTTCAGCAATACTCTGGCAATGGCCAATTTTTGCTTCTGGCCACCGGACAGCCTGTCTCCCGTATTCCCCACGTTAAAATCCATGCCTATGGCGGCGATCCGTTCCAGCAGATCCTCCTGGACCAGTAACTGAACGATGCATTGATTGACCCTGTCTTCAACCTTGGGAGAATCCGAAGTCAGGCTGCCGAAGAAGATATTGTTCAAGATCGACTGGGAACTTATATAGCTGGTCTCGGAATAGAAGGAAACCGCATCCGGCGAATTTTCGGTGCACCATACCCGGAAGGCCTTTCTGCCGGCCAGAAGCAATTTTTCCAGCAGCGGCTGCAGGGCGATAATTTTATGACGGGCCGGAATGAATCGTAATGCAATGTCAAGCAGCAGATGCTGTTCTTCTGTTTCCGTTTGGTCAGGTGAGATAACCTGTAGTTTTTTTGCCAGGCTGAGATAGCTGTCATATTCATCGGCCCTGATCGGCGTCTGGCCAAAAAAGATATCTTCCCTCGGTACATCGCCCAGGATATAAACTGTCTGCAGCAGCAACTCAGCTCCTGTCTCAAGGAGCGGCAGCTGGAGATTGCAGGTACTGAGAAAAGATAAAAATGTTTGATTCTCCGCCAGACTTTCAAAGGTGAATTCGTCAGTTAAGGATGTGCCGAAAATCAGGTTTTCCTTCACACTGGAGTGGTACAGATAGCGATCTTCCCTGTAAAATTCCACATGCTCAGCCAGCTCCCTGCCAAAGTTTTCTTGAAAATTTTGGCGAACTCGCAATAATGTCTCTGCGAGGTCCGGGTGTGCCTTGCTGTCCAGAAGAGTATTTAAACCAAAACGGAGAATATCAATAAAAAGACCGGCCTGCTGGACAACGTCAATTTTATCGTCCAGGCTTGGCTCGCTCACCATTTTGCTGCTGGCTGGATATTGGCCAATGGCTTTACAGGCATACAGCAGGTTATCATTAATGGTACCGGTAAAGATAAAGGGATTTTGGGAAATGAAACCGATATTGTCGATGATATCTTCCTTGGAGAGTTCGTCAATGGGATAGCCGTCAAGCAGTGCCTGCCCGTCGGTATGGCGGTAGATCTGACCGATGCATTGCGCAAGTGTGGATTTACCTGAACCTGAAAAACCAACCAGGGCAAGATGCTCTCCGGCCTCCACTGTCAGGTTGATCTTGTCGAGTAACTTGATACCTTCTGCAGTGACAAAATCCAGGTTCTTGATTTCAATTCGGCCGCTGATGACGGCCGGCGCCTCCGGTCCACGGGCCATCTTGAACTCTGTTTCCCCAGCAAAGACCTGTTGCACCTTTTTGTAGCGGATGGTGGCATCCTGGAAGACCTGGTAGAATTTAGTCAGTTCTTTTGAGGGATCATACAGCTTTTCCTGACCCGAGAGAAAGGCAACAAGGGCACCAAGTTCTAACTCCCCCTGCATCATCAGGTAGCCGCCAAGAAGAAACACTATCACCGGACCAATCCCGAGAAAAAGATTGTTGGTCGTTTTTACCGCATATTTGTACAGGGTCCAGACAATACGGATGTTCAGCAGTCGCTCAACCAGTGAGTTATACTTTTGCTCTTCAATGCGAAATGAGCCCTGGGCGTGGACCTCCTGAGCCCCTGCAACAGATTCGGTAATCTGGCTTGCCATCTCCCGTGAAAGGTCTATCCGGGTTTTATTTGCCTTATCGGCTCCGCGCTGAACCATGGGAACGACAATAAAAACAATGGGGTAAATAGCAATAGTGGCAAAACCAAGCAATGGATTGAGCCAGATCAGGTAGCCGGCAAATGCACAAAGCGTCAGAATATTGATTAAGGGAATTGCGACGGCGACGCCGACAAAATTCCCTGCGGTGGCCAGTTCGTTCACAAGGGAAGTGACCACGGTACCCGGCTGGGTCTTACGGAAAAAAGCAAGTGGCAGGCGCATGATATGGCGGTAGACTTCCCGGCGCATATCAGCCATGGCCTGTTCGCCGATCAGGGTCTGCAGAGCGTTAATCGCAAATTTCAGTGCACTTGCCGACAGCACTGCACCAAGGTAGATCAGACAATAGGTAAGCAGCCTGGAAAAATTACCAGACGAGAGGACATCATTAACAATTCGCTTCTGGATCTCAAGAGGGAGAACCCGCAGGAAAACAATGGCAAAAATGGCAAGGAGCAGTAACAGCTGATAGCTGCGTTTCCCACTTAACACCCAGGAAAACAGTGATCGCTCGATTACAGGTGTGTCTTTTTTATTGGCCATAGCAGGCTAGACTCCGTATGAACAAAGACATACACTACTAAACAGTTACCATCCGGTGATCTTGCCATTTTGTCGCATCCACCTGCATAGTTGCTAAAATGGTTCTCCAAGCATTTGTATTCCAAGGTAAGTTACGGCCGTATTCGAAAAAAACATATCAGTCAATATTTCCTTTTTCGTGTTGATCGTACAGGTAACCGCCAACAGCGCCGACACCCGCTCCTATCAGAGCACCTTCACCGAAATTACCGCTCAGAGAACCTATCAGGCCTCCTGCTGCGGCTCCCATGCCGCCACCACTCAGTGCGCGTGAACCTGTTGTGTCGCCGCAGCCGGCGAGAAGCATTACTACGAGGATTGAAGATACTGCAATTGCTCTCATGGATATTCTCCTGTTTTTTATGTAGACCTGTGCACATCGTCAATGTGCATGTTATTGATAAAAAAATGAGTCCCTTACTTTGTACACGGATATTTTGCAGCCAGGGCACGCACTATCCCAACGACGGGGATCTCTTCCATGTATTCCGTGTTGTTCTGATTTTCTGTGCCCCAGACAACAAAGGCAGCTTTTCCATCGGAAATTGTGGCTGTTGCTGGATAACAGATCAACCGATGAAGATTTTTTGTATCACTGATTCCATCGTGGTACTGTACTGCACCCTCAATAAATCCCTTGCAAGCCCAATGCGCAGAAAGATAGTTCGGATTATCGTCCTTGACTGAACATAGATCAAAGAGATCTCTGGTTGTCCTCATATTAAAATCCGCTTCCTCGACGGCAAATGTCGTAAGAGGCATTGCGGCTGTAAGCAGCAGGCCCAGGATAGCTCCACTTAAAAAAGATCTTTTCTGCATGAAATCACTCCTCTCGTTTAGATTTAGATGGTGTCTGACTTTTCAGCCTGGCCTTCAGTCACAAAATATAGTGGTATTGCAAAGAAATAAAATCACTCAAAGGGAGGAAAAAGAGATCACCCTAAATAGGGAGAAGGCTTGAAAGTCAGGGCCGGAATCCTGCGTTAGTCGGTTTATGATGTCCTTTAGTCTCCTTTATTCTATTCTTCCTCTGGATTTGGTCCCAGGAGCATGCCCAACCACTGTGTCTCTTCATTGCTGTCCAGCATAATCTTAAGTTTCATAGTAAGCACTACAGACAGAAGCATCCCGACCGGCCCAAGGACCCAGCCCCAGAAAAGAAGCGAAAGAAACACAACCAGTGTGGAAAGACCCAGCCCTTTGCCCATAAATCGAGGTTGGATAACGTTTCCCATGACCATATTTATTACGAGAAAACAAGCCGCAACAACGAGGCCGCTTCCAGGCCCGAGTTGCACTACGGCAAGCAGAACAGGTGGCACTGCCACGATAATTGAGCCGATATTGGGAATGAAATTAAAGATAAAGGCAAGCATGCCCCACATAACCGGGTAATCAACTCCAATTGCCAGAAGACTGAGTGTCACCAGTATCCCGGTACAGAGACTGATCAGTGTCATGATATTCATATACTGTTTGACACTGGCATTAAACTTTCTCACCTGGTTAATTTCCTTACTATTCTCGCCAAATATAGACTTCCATTTAGCAGAGAAACCACGTGCCTCAGACAGCATGAAAACGACAATAAACAGGATAACAAAACCATTGGCCAGCAGGCTGCTCAAATTGTTAAGCAATTCGCCTGTATACTTCATCGCTGATGCCGGATTGAACAACACCTCTGCCATCCCTTTTCCCTTGAGATGAACGCCCTTGCTGCCAAGGAAAACATAAAGCTGTTCCACCTGCTGCTGGAGTTTGTTTTCGTATTCTGGAATGTTGTGAACAAAATCCTTTACCGAGGTGCCGACAACCAAGATAGACAGCAGGACTGCACAACAAACTAGAGCCAACACCAGGAAAAGAGCAAGCCATTTCGGACAGCCTTTTTTCTGAAACCACAATATGGGTCCACTGCTGACAATGGCAATAAAGGAGGCCATCATCAGGGGAATCAGGAGAGTTCTGGCCTGCATCATTCCGCCGGTGATAATCACCAGACCGGTGATTATCATGATCACGTAGAAAACTGACGCGATGTCTATGTCAGAACGTCTCATAGGTTGTTCTTTTTGTGCTTGAGCATATTTGTTCCGGAACAAACCATTCTTTCAACTCTTTCAAAGTGCTGGTTGATATGCATGAGGAGTTCCTCATTGTTTTTTAATTGATCACATACATCTTTCAGAGGTTCCACTTCAATTTTCCGACTGGTTCTGTAGAGAATATACAGACCGACCAGCCAGATGAGCAGACTGGGTGAAAAGATCGTTCCATAGAGCAAGGCCGGTTAGCCGGCAGTGACATAGAGAACATTACTTGTCGTGTTCAATACCTTTACATCCACATTTTGGGCAATTCTGCAATATACGCTGATTTTATATAATTTTTACTATATCGCAGAGTATGGACGAAAAAAACCCCTCGAAAGGAGGGAATTAAGGTCACCCGAAAGAGGTATCCTGGTGATTGCGGGCATCAGTATGAGGGTGTAGAATTTCGCCTCTGGGCAAAACAACATTCTCAGCACCCTGATCGACCACTACACCATAGCGTCTGAAAAGTAGCAGAACATGAATCCAACATGCTGCACATACTCAAAAATCTAAATCCTTCCTGCTCACTACACCAACAAAGCCAGGTATATGGCAAGCAACCTTTTTACTTGCATTTTTCAGGAGCAAGTATCATCATATAGATAATAACCAGGTCGTAGCTACACCAAGTTTGGAGACACTTTGATCGTAATGGTTGGAGGTGGAGAGAAGAGCTCCCAAACTACCGACATTGCCAAAGCCAAACAACGCAAAACCATGTTGGAGGATAGAATCATCGCCCATAAAACACGTTTTGCTGATCTGCCTGATTTTGACATGGCTAAACAACTGACAAGCGAGGAAGACATTGCCGCTTATGTGACTATGGTTATCGAGGATGGAGATGCCGCCGAACTTGCCCATGCGCTGGGCATTGCCGCTAAGGCACGCGGAATGAGCGAAATTGCGCAAGCCTCAGGAATTACCAGAGAGGCACTATACAAGGCACTTAAACCGAATGCCAAACCACGTTTTGACACTATCAACCGTGTATGTTCCGCCCTTGGTGTTCGCCTAGGAGCCCAACCTGCTCACTCATCTTGAGTTGCAACAACAGAAAGCAGAAATGCCCAGGTAACAACTCCCTGGGGGGCGCAGGCCGGTCCTCTGCCACTGTGGTGGAAAGGTGGTATCAAGGGGAAGATAAAAAAGCGCAACTCAAACAGGCCGTAACTTCTCAATAAGTGTTGGTAAGAAGCCTGGATCCCCGATAACTACATTCGGGGATGACGATCTG
>WFRY01000424.1 GCA_015486315.1 Desulfobulbaceae bacterium | reverse complement strand
GCAGCCAAAGATACTCTGATTACCCATTAAGCTCAGCCACCTTTTCTGCTGGAGCAGGCTTGCAGCCTGGTCCTGATGTTTATGACAAAGTTGTCGTATACACAGCAGCTCAGCGAATCCGATTAATTTGTTATAAACCCATGGTTCAATCTACAAAATTGAACCAGCTCAAAGTTTGTCCGAATCCATCTCCCTTAAAAGGGATGACCAAACATTACCCAGGCTGAGCTGGTTTCATCGGAGACACCGACATCAAAGCGGACAACGGCCCCGGCAAACATGGCCCGGACCCCGACCCCTCCATCGACCTTCCAGTCTGTAAACAGGTCGCCGTAATCATTGGCCACCCGTCCTCCTTCAACAAAACCGACCAGCTGCAGCCAGTCACTCTGGAGAAAGTGGAGCCAGGAGATATCTCCGAGGGGATTCCATTCCAGGGTGTAACGGTATTCGGCAGTCGTATAGAAAACCGACCGATCATTAAAGCGATCTACAGGATAACCGCGCATCCGGTAGAAACCGCCCAGAGTTGATCCCTCATAAAAGGGCGGTCTGTTGGTAACCTCGACAGTGCCGTCGGCTGCGGTATGTTCATCCCAGCTCGGGACATCACCGGTCCAGAGATTGAGGGCAATGATACGCTGCTTTGCCCAGTCCGAGGCACCCAGAGAAAAATACTTACTGGCCTCAAATTCAATAAAGGTCCAGCTGTCCGGCGATTCCAGCCAGCCGAAATCCTGGGTCAGGCCGAAATACTGGGAACTTCCCGTTGACGGGTTGATGGGATAATCCGTATTGTCATAGGACAGTGCAAGCTGGACAGGATGCGCAGTGGCATCAATGTCCCCTGTCGCAAACTCAAAACTCCGATAGCGGTTATACTGCCTGAGCAGCAGAGTGGTGACACCGTTTTCCAGGGGATTCCAGGTTGTACCGCCTACAGGAGCAGACTGCAGCAAGCCCCCTTTGATCTCAAAATGCTGCAGGGCATCCGTTCGGGCCGAACCAATGGGCACTACATATTCAAGTTTGAAATCAGTCCAGTTATCATAACCGCTGTCTTCAGCATACTGATCTTCACCGGAGTCATTGCTGCCGGGCCGGTTAACATTCGGCTTGAAACGAAGAGCAGTGTAGGCACGCTGTTCAGGATAATGACCCACCATTCCCTGGACACCTATAAAAAATCGATTGGCAAAGGAGGGGCGATAATCCCACAGGCCAAGAAACAGGCCCACAGCACCTTCGCCGCTGCCGAATGCAGTGGCCCCTAACAGAAGCTGGTCCTGGCCATAGCCTTTTGCCCCGCTCCCGACACCAAAGGTAGCTCCCATGCTGTCCGTTGAAAAGGCATAGGGGAGTATCAATGATGATTTTGTTCCATGTCTGGGATTTTCGACCCTGGTGAGCGAATTCTTGACCGAGGTGTTTGGTTTTGCATGCACGCTCGTCACGGCAAAGACTCCGGCAAGCAGGACAAGAGTGAGTGTGTGACAGGTGACTTGATGTCGCATGGACGGCTCCAATATGTTATATTATTGCAACTGGTCATTAAAGTTACCTTTTCTCGTATACTATGAAAAATTATTAGCTGCCATCAATTTTAATCCGGCCTGTGGAGATAATGATAAAATACTCCCCTGTTCATGATGCGATATGATGAACAGTACCGGACAACGGATTTTCCATGAGTAATAACGGCAAAGAAAATATTTTACTTACCAGGCGGCCCCTGTTTTACTGGATCCTCCGGCGTCACCGGGTCATGCAATTCATTCTCCTGCTCGTCATCCTGGCCAGTCTCTTTTTTCGAGTCTTTCCCCTTGAGATGCAGAAACGGATCATCAACGAGGCCATCCATCTCAAAAGCCTGCAGCTTCTCTACCTGTACTGCGCTCTCTATATCGGCGCCGTCATTTTAGCCGGAATTACCAAGTATGCCATCAATGTGATGCAGACCATCCTGGGCCAGAAAATCCTGGTGGAAATCCGCAGCGAACTCTATGACCATATACTGCAGCTTCCCCTGCAGTTTTATCGCAAGATGCAGCCGGGTACGGTGATATCGGCCATGACTGCGGAACTCAACGGCATTGCCTTTTTCCTGGGCGGGGCACTGGCCATCCCGGTCACGTCAGTCCTTACCTTTGCCGTCTTTTTAGGCTTCATGTACAGTCTCAGTCCCCTGCTGGCAATGCTGAGCATGGCTGTCTATCCTCTGGAGCTGATCGTTATCCCTCTGCTGCAGAAAAAATACAACCGGCTCAACAAAAAACGGATCAAGACCACCCGGGCCATGGCCAATGTGGTGAACGAGTCTATCTCCGGCATCCATGAGATCCATTCCAATGCAAGCTACACCCTGGAAAAAAAACGGATGGGCGATTATATCCACGCCCTCTACAACCTGTTAAAACGGCTGTTTTTCGTTAAGTACGGTATCAAGTTCGCCAACAACCTGTTCCAGTCCTTTGGCCCTTTTATCCTCTTTCTGGTCGGCGGCTACCTCGCCATCAACGGTCAGTTCACTCTTGGTGCCCTGGTTGCATTTCTCTCCGCGTATGAAAAAATGTATGATCCCTGGAAGGAAATGCTGGAGTATTACCAGGCCCTTCAGGATGCCCAGGTCCGGTACCGCCAGATCATGCGTATTTTCGACCTCCAGCCCGAACATCTCCTCCTGCCCGAAGGAAGAGAGCCTCTTTCCCTGAAGGGTGAGATCAGGATGAAAGAAGCCGGCTTTTCAGTGGGCAGCGGAGTGAAACTGCTGGAGCGGATCAATCTCCATATCAAACCGGGCGAACAGGTCGCGCTGGTCGGCTTTTCCGGCTCCGGAAAATCTACCCTGGCCCTGCTCATTGCTCAGCTCTACGACCTCTCTGCCGGCACCATCCTGCTGGACGATTATGATATTACGACCCTCAGCAAGGCGGATATCAGTCACAATATCACCATGATTGCTCAGCATCCGTTTATTTTTTCAGGTACTATCCGGGATAACCTGCTCTATGGAGCCCGTGCCCTCTACCAGGAGCCGGATACCTTTCCATCCAGAGAAACAGTTCTCCAGGCCATCCATGATGTCGGTCTTGATGAGGACATCATGCGTTTTGCCCTCCAGTCTACCCTGACCGGTAAACAGCTTGAAATGTTCAAAGAAAAAATTCTCCGCATGCGCCGGATTATCGGCACTGAACTGCACGACCAGTTTGCCGAAAAAATTGAATTCTACGACATCAACAACTTTCTCTATTACACCACCATCCGGAACAATATTATCTGCGGAGACAGTGACGACGGCAGATTCTCCATTACAAAACTTCCTGCAAACAAAGACTTTGCAAAACTGATCCGGGAAACCGGTCTTGAGTCTTTGCTGCTCAACCTGGGCCGCTCCATTGCCGAACATACGGTTGAACTGCTGAAAAACTATGCCGACGATGCCTTTTTCTTTCAAAATACGCCCATGCTGCCGGCTGAATTCCAGGACTACAGCGAGTTGATCAAACGGCTCAAAGCAAACAACCAACCCACGAAAAAAGACCAGCAGATGCTGCTGACCCTTGCCCTGCGTTTTATTCCAAGGCGTCATACCATCGGCTCGGTGCCGGCGGAACTTGAGGAAAAGGTTCTAACTGCCCGCCATATTTTCCTTACGCAGATTGCCTGTGCAGTTGTGGACAACAACGCCCCACCGCTCAAAATGAACATGATGGACAATGAGGCCTGCTGTACAGAGGGCGCTGACGGATTTACCCCCTTCTGTCCCGGCCTCTACCTGACCACCCATACCCTGCTTGACAACATCCTGTTCGGCACAGTGAAATCGGGTGAACAGCTGTCTGATAAACTGCGAAAATTAGCCTACTCCGTGTTTTCACGGGAAGGCCTTATTGACGAAATCCTTGATATCGGCCTCGATTTTGATGTCGGCAGCAAGGGGGACCGTTTATCCGGAGGCCAGCAGCAGAAACTTGCCATTGCCAGATCCTTTTTAAGAGATACCGGAATCCTGATCATGGACGAGGCAACAGCCAGTTTAGACAATGCCTCCCAGGCCCGCATCCAGTCAATGCTGGATAATAATTTCCGGGGCCGGAAAACAATCATTTCCGTCATCCACAGACTCGACCTTACTCCATCCTATGACAAAATATATGTTCTGAAAAACGGCACCATCATTGAAGAGGGAAATTACCGGGAACTCATGGCACGTAAAGGAGCCTTCTATGAACTCGCCCAGGGAAACTAACCAGAGCGGATCGACCAGCCACGTCGATGACGCATTGACCATCCTGCGTCGATTACCTGTTTTTAAAAATATTTCACTTGAAATGGTCAAACTCTATGCCTATCTTTCCCACAGGGAAGAATACGGCAAGGGAGATATCATTCTCCGGCAGGGAAATCCCTGCGACGGCGTACGGCTCATTGTTCAGGGCGAGGTTTCCATCACCCATACAACGCATAACCGGACAATTCTGCTCCAGAAGCTGTCGCCCGATTCACTGAACTATTTTGGTGAACTGGCCTTAATCTCCGAATTTGACTGGTTTTTCAGTGCCTATGCCCACAGCGATGCCGTCATCCTGTCCATCAGCAGAGAATCTTTCGGCAAGGTAATTGAACGCTACCCGGAGACCTTTATCGGCACTGTAGGAGAGATCATCAAACTCAGGATAAAACGCTTCAGCGATCAGACAAACCACCTGATCAGTTACCTTGAACAAGACGCTCTGGACAGGCTTACCATAACCCCTTTTCCGGAGCATAAAACTGATGAATAACGTAACAAACCGGATTACAAGCTTTTTCACGTGGACAGCCCTGCATCGGGCTGCTGTCTGCATTGCCGGGAGAGTATCATGAATCGTTTTTCACTTGTTGTTTTTTTCTGCTGCCTGACCGCGGTTTCAATGTTCCCTGCTCCGGCCCGTGCCGACAAGGCCCCAACCGAAATAGGGGGCTTTAAACTCGGCTCAACCATTGATGAATATGATTTTATCAGCTACCGCAATTTTCTTAAAGAGGTTGTCATTGACAGGTTCGCGGGATTCCGGAAAGGAATGATTGCCTACGGGGTCTGTGACCGACCAGGTGAAATCGTCAAAATTAAACTCAAGTATCTTGATCCCAGTAAATCCTTTTTCAAAAAGCTCTTAAAACGCTACAAGAAAAAATTCGGCGATCCCGATGAATTTGCCGGAGACTCTTTTGGGATTGTCAAGGCATGGAAATGGCATTTCAAGGATAAAGACGGCAACCGGATTGTCCTGCTCCTCCAGAACAACCTGAAAAACCCCAATGAAGTCACCGGCAACATGGTCAAGCTGTATATGCCGGACAGAGTTGAAGCTGAACGAAAATGCTTTAATAAAACCTGTTCCATGCGGAACCCCGATGCCTTTAAAAAGGCCAATGGCAGGATGAAGTGGGATGATTCAAGCTGGCAGCAGATGGTACCCAATTGATGGCAGCTGCCGGCGGTCACCCCTGGCAGGATATATCCTGGAACGGCATGAGTTTTCAGGTACCGGTCAGCTGGCAGCCAGTGGTCATCCTGAGCAACTACCTGCTCTTTGAAGACCGGTACGAACCGGTTTTTGAGGTGAAATGGCAGCAGATTAAAGGCAACGTTGCAGTTGAGCGTATCCTGAAACAGCTTCGCAGTTCCGGCAGTAAAAAAGACACCATTACAGCCTGGCCGGTCCCGCAGCAATGGCAGCAGCCACTACAGCCCTTTAACTGTTATGCCTTTCAGTGGCAGGGTAAAAAAAACAACGGCAGCGGACTCCTTCGTCACTGTCCGGACTGCAACCTTACCATCCTGCTGCAGTTCTACATGAAGACCCCCCAGCACAATCCTGTCTGCCGCCATATTCTCGAGAGTCTGCGCTGCCATCAACACAGTGACTCTCAGGACTGGTCGATCTATGACATAACATTTTCCCTACCCGCCGGCGCCGATCTGCAGAGCCAGGAATTCCTCACCGGCCGCTACCGGATATCTTTTCAGCTGGACGATCTTCTCTTCAGTATGCTGCGCTATAAACCTGCAGAAATGCTGTTGCGTGATATCGGCCTCAAGGGATTTGGCCGAAAGCTGCTCGAACACGGCGAACAGTATTTGGGTGAAGATGGAACCTTACAGCTGTCCTGCTGGCAGAAAGAGGGAAACCAATGGCAGCGCTTTAAAAAAAAACTGCGCAAACAACAGGCAGACCATCTCCTCTGCCTGCATCACGACCCGGAACATAATGTCATCCTCGGGGTCCAGGCAAAGAGTAATCAACCCATTGACAAGAAGAAGGTACAATCATTCTTTCAACATTATTTCGCAGGCTGAACCGTTATGGGGAAGAAAAAACAACTGCAGGAAAAACCGGATCGGAGCCGTGCCCTGGCCTGCACTCCGATCAGGAATCCGGAAGTAGAAGAGCAGAAAATATCCGGCGGAATCCTCCTCCGCTATCCCGTGGAAGTCAAGCCCTGGTTCCAGTCCATCTTTAAACGGCTCTCCAACAGGGACTCCAACATCATCATGCGCAGGCTGGAACTTGATGCCCTGGGCAGTTCCGTCTGGGAAATGGTGGATGGCAAACAGACCGTTGCCCAGATTGCGGAAAAATTCCGCACGACCCACCAGCTGGGAACAAGAGAGGCGGAACTGTCAGTAACCGGATTTCTCAAAGACCTGGGCAAACGAAGCCTGATTGCCATGAAAGAGTAGTACTGTTCCAGCGTAAGCGCTCCAGCCATACACGATCTATTTTTGCTGGAGCAGGCTTTCAGCCTGCTCCAGCAAAAGTGGGCAGCACTCTGATTTGTCATAGTCTAACGGAGTTGCAAGCCTCGTCATCCCCGAATGCAGTTATCGGGGATGCAAACGTTTTGCCACCACTTATTGCAGACATCGTAAATGTATCCATAAAAATGGTGATTATTTAGACATTAAGTTACTTATATAGCACTGCAAAAGTTATCAGTTGTCAGTGTTCAGTTATCAGTAACAGCACAACAGGCTGTAATCACTGCACACTGAAAACTGATAACTGACAACTCAGACCGGCTTAATGTCCAATTTTTTCTTATCTTACCATTATTACGGAATAAAACGGAAACCTGATTACAGTATTGACGAGGTCTGACAGGCCATCGCAAAGAAAATATAACCGGAAAAAAACTTCGACAAGAGACGTCTGCCGTGAAATATAATTTTAACCAGCTCATAAACCGGGACCACACAAACTCCGTCAAATGGGAGTTCATGCAGACCTTGAGTAAAGAGATCAACAAGGATACCCTGCCCTTCTGGATTGCAGACATGGATTTTGCCTGCCCCGCTCCTATGCTTGAGGCCATTAAAAAGAGGACCGACAATCTTATTCTTGGCTACAGCATGGCGGATGACAGCTACCACAAAGCTGTCTGTAACTGGATGATGCGGCGTTTCTCCTGGCCGGTCAACAGCGAAGACATTGTTATCAGTCCAGGGGTAGTGGAGGCCATCAAAACTCTGATCCTCACTCTGACCAGTCCAGGTGACGGCATAATTATTCAAAGACCGGTATACTACCCTTTCTCCGCCATCATCAACCTGACCGGAAGAACCGTAAGCAACAATGCGCTTGTAAACCGCAATGGCGACTACCGGATCAACTTTAAGGAGCTCGAACAGAAGGCTGCAAAGCCCACAAACAAGATGCTGCTCCTGTGCAGTCCCCATAACCCTGTAGGCAGAGTCTGGACAGAGGAAGAACTCAGGCGGATTATCGCAATCTGTCTGGATAACGACGTCATTCCGGTCTCAGATGAAATTCATTTTGATCTGCTGAGAAAGGGCATCAAGCACATCCCTGCAGCCAAACTGTTTTCAGACGAAGACAAAATTATTACCTGTACTGCCCCGACCAAGACCTTTAAT
>WFRY01000423.1 GCA_015486315.1 Desulfobulbaceae bacterium | reverse complement strand
CCATAGTATATCCGGTCCGTTAAGGGGTTATTCAATAGACTTTGCCTGCAGGACCCGGGGTCTTCCCGACCAGTCCCGCACGACCTTTACCCGTTTATAGCTGCCCGCTGATCTGAATACGGACAAAACCGGCTCCTCAATATCAGCTCCGATCTCCATGAACAGCCAGCCGCCTGGTTTAAGGTGCCGAACACAACTTTGACAGATCCTGTCAATCAGATCCATGCCGGTTTTCCCACCGGACAGGGCCAGTTCAGGTTCCCACTCCCGTACTTCAGGTTCAAGTCCGGCCAGGTCATCGGCGATCACATAGGGAGGATTGGTCACAATCAGATCAAAAGAGTTCTCCATTTTAAAGGAGGTCAACAGGTCTGCACAGATAAGGTTAATGCGCCCGGCAAGGTGATACCGGGCAATATTTTTCCCCGCAACCGCCAGGGCGTCAGGGGAGCAATCAACAGCAGTAACAACCGTATGCTCCAATTCGTGGCCGAGAACAACGGCGATTACACCACTGCCGGTACAGAGGTCAAGAATATTCTCTACAGTGCTGTCTTGCTCACCGGCCAGGGTTGCAAAAACATGTTCCAGTAAAAATTCCGTTTCCGGGCGGGGAATCAGTACAGCCGGAGTCACATAAAATTCAAGGGACCAGAATTCACAGCTGCCGAGAATATACTGTAATGGTTCACGTTCACATCTTCTGGACAGCAGAGCAAAAAACCGTTCTTCCTGCACCGGTGTTACCGACCGATCATACGATAAAAACAGCTCGGATCGAGTTATATTGAGGCATGCCTGCACCAGCAATTGCGCCTCGAGCACAGCCTGCTCAATACCAACGGATGCAAGTTCGGCACCAGCCGTTTTCAGCAGTTTTTGCACCTGCATATTGCCCGCCCCTCCGGGGATGGACTCAAAAGATAACATTTCAGATTACGAAGTGAATCCGGTTTAATCAGCATTCTGACCTGAAAACCAAGAAAATCGGCCTGTTAACCAGGCCAGGAGCAACTTCTCAATAAGCAGTGGTAAAATGCCTGGATCCCCGATAACTACATTCGGGGATGACGATCGTAATTGCCTGCAACTCCGTCTTCCTGACATGTTATTAGCCGGAGATAGCGTAGACTTCGATCCATAAAGTAAGATATAGCAACTTGCTACCCCTTATTGAGAAGTTACGGCCAGGAGCTTTAATGGAGTTCTTTCAAGGCCTCTGTCTGAAAATGGGTAATGAGCGGCAGGATAACCTCATCCAGAGAACCGGAAAGAATCTGGTCCAGCTTGTAGACAGTCAGGTTAATGCGATGGTCGGTGACCCTTCCCTGGGGAAAATTGTAGGTCCTGATCCGTTCACTGCGGTCACCGCTGCCGACCTGGTTCTTGCGGTCTTCGGAGATTTTATCGTGCCGTTCCTGCTCCATTTTATCAAGAAGGCGGGCCCGCATAACCTGCATGGCCTTGGCCTTGTTCTTGTGCTGTGACTTTTCATCCTGGCAGGTAACAACGAGTCCTGTGGGCAAATGAGTGATACGCACCGCAGAATCCGTGGTATTAACCGACTGACCGCCCGGACCTGATGAACGAAAAACATCGAATTTCAATTCATTGGCTGCAATCTGAAGATCGACCTCCTCAACCTCGGGAATAACAGCAACAGTAACTGCAGAGGTATGAATCCGACCCTGGGTTTCGGTTTCCGGTACACGCTGAACACGGTGTACGCCGGCCTCAAACTTCAGCCTGGAATAGACCTTGTCACCTGAAATCAGGGCAATCAGCTCTTTAAAACCACCAATACCGATGGGACTGGAGCTCATGATCTCAACCTTCCAGTTCCGCATCTCTGCATACCTGGAATACATTCTAAACAGGTCGCTGACAAACAATGCAGCCTCATCACCACCGGTACCTGCCCTGATCTCAAGAAAAATATTTTTTTCATCATTGGGATCAGCAGGCAGCAGCATCAAACGAATCTGCTGTTCGAGTTTCTGCTCCTGTTCAGTAAGTTCTCCAAGTTCATCTTTTGCCAGTTCAACCATTTCCGGGTCTTCATTTTCGTCCCGGATCATCTCGCGGTTGTCTGCAAGATCCTGTCCGACCTTGGTGTACTCGTTATACAGTTCACTGAGTTTTGATACCCGAAAATGATCACGAACCACCTCCTGATACTTTTTCTGGTTATTCACCAGCTCAGGATCCGACATCTGTCTTTCAAGGGCTGAAAGTTTTTCGTGAATATCTGCAAGATTTTCAAACATGGGATCAGCTCAGGGGTTAGGGCAGTAATCTATGAGCCCGTTGATTTAATGTCATTTCGCCCGATATCAGGAAAGCGAGATACGAGACTTCGAGGCAGGCGAAAATCCTCTTAAATCAACAGACTCATAAAGAGGGCAGGAAAGAAAAGGACAAAAAAAATCCACATGACAGCTGGAGACTGTCATGTGGATAAAAAACAAAAACTAAGCGTTCTTTTTTGCGAGGTGCTTGGCGTATTTCTTGTTAAACTTCTCAATGCGACCGGCGGTATCAATGAGCTTCTGCTTGCCGGTAAAAAAAGGATGGCAGGCAGAACAGATTTCAACTTCAATCTCCTCATTTACCGAACCGAGCTCAACTTCATTGCCACAGGCACATCTTGCCTTAATTTTATGGTATGGGGGATGGATATCAGGTTTCATTACTCTCTATGCCTCCAAAAAACATGTTCGCAACATGGTACGTATCATTTTAACTGTCAAATTTTATATTATTACCCGTTTTACCTTTTTTTAAAAGGAAAAAACAAGCATCAGCGGTTCATAGACGCAAAAAATTCATCGTTCGTCTTGGTCTGTTTCATCTTATCCAACAAAAACTCCATGGCATCGGCAGGATTCATGGATGAGAGAATCTTACGCAGGATCCAGATCCGGTTCATATCCTCGGGCGAAATCAGCAGATCCTCTTTACGGGTACCTGATTTTTGAATATCAATAGCCGGATAAATACGACGGTTGGCCATCTTACGATCCAGGACAATCTCCATGTTGCCGGTTCCCTTGAATTCCTCAAAGATGACATCGTCCATTCGACTGCCGGTCTCAATGAGTGCGGTGGCCAGAATCGTCAAACTGCCCCCTTCTTCGATATTCCGGGCAGCGCCGAAAAATCTTTTCGGTCGGTGCAGGGCATTGGCCTCAACCCCGCCGGATAGAATCTTACCCGACGCCGGGGTTACCGTATTATAGGCACGGGCAAGGCGGGTAATGGAATCAAGCAGAATGACCACATCTTTTTTATGCTCCACCAGTCGCTTGGCCTTTTCAATTACCATTTCCGCCACTTGAATATGGCGTTGCGGCGGTTCATCAAAGGTGGAACTGACCACCTCGGCATCAACACTGCGTTTCATGTCCGTGACCTCTTCAGGTCGCTCATCAATGAGCAGAACAATCAGGATAATTTCCTTGTGGTTGTTGACAATAGCCCTGGCAATCTTCTGCATGAGCACTGTTTTACCGGTCCTTGGCGGCGCAACAATCAGACCGCGCTGTCCCTTGCCAAGTGGTGAGACAATGTTCATGACCCGGTTTGAATAATTATCCGGTTCATCTTCAAGATTAATCTGCTCTTCCGGATAAAGCGGCGTCAGATTTACAAACAGTGTCTTATTTCGAGAGGCTTCAGGCGGCTCAAAGTTGACTTTATCCGCCTTCAGCAAAGCAAAATAACGCTCATTATCCTTAGGCGACCTGACCTCACCCTCAACCGTATCACCGGTACGCAGGTTAAGACGACGAATCTGGGAGGGAGAGACGTAAATATCATCCGGACCGGGCAGATAGTTATAATCCGGAGCCCTGAGAAAGCCGAATCCGTCCTGTAACACCTCAAGGACACCGCTGCCGCGAAGTTTGCCGTCTTCGTCAGCCTGTGACTTTAAAATGGCAAAAATAAGTTCCTGCTTGCGCAGGGCACTGTATCCTTCAATCTTTAAATCAGCCGCCAGGGCGACAAGTTCACTGATTTTTTTATTCTTCAGCTCAGTCGGGTTCATCAACCGCTCCTTCCTCCTAGGATGTTACACTCTATAGTTTACAATAAATCAGGTCATACCTATACACAGAAAATCAACTCGAAAACAGTACCGCTCAGGCTACACAGGCCCGGCTGATAAAACGCGACACGACCGCATCACTGGATGCGGGTATGTTTTACAGTATTTCTGGTACTGTTATTCAGTCTGTTGAATAAAAGTGGAAGGATAAATCCTGAAAGATAAGATCGTATTAAAAATGAAAATTATATTAATTACCGCTGACCAGACATCGTCTCGGCAATATTTTGAATCTAAGAAATATCAGAACGTGAAATCGACAGACAGTATCGATACGTTGAAGGTTATTTTAAATTTGTAATTATTGGTTTCCTGCCTTCCTGTCAAGGGTTTTCGTAAAATTGGTTAAAAAAAACTGCATCTGAAGCCCAAACGTTCTGCAAGCTCACGCACCTGAATACAGGTATCATGCCAGCGAAAAGAATTATCTATCACCTGGTCTGCCAGCCTCGCCTTTTCAGAAAGCGGAAACTGGGCGGCAACAGCCTGCCGCGCCTGCTCAACTGTAACATGATCGCGCTCTACAATACGCTGACGGCATACAGCCGGATCAGCATAGACAACAACAACCAACTGCACATCCTTATGCCAGCCTGCCTCAAAAAGCAAAGGAATTTCTACAAGAACAGGTCCATTAATGTTGGAGACCCGTTCAGCCATTCCAACTCGGGCAAGGGGATGGAGAAGGGTATCAACACGACTGCGCAGCTCATTATCTGCAAACAGTGCCGTACGGAACGCTGTTCGATCAAGCTCACCGGCAGGGCTGAAAAAGCGCTCATCCAGGTTCTCTTTCAGTTTCAGCCATCCTGCCGCACCCGGCTCCACCAGTTGTCTGCAGATGAGATCCAGATCGACAACCGGCAGGTGACAATGTTTTGCCAGATATCTGCAAACCCGACTTTTACCGGACCCGATACCACCGGTTATACCGATGGTTTGAGGAGCGCAGTTATTCTGCACCAGTATAATTCCTTTGCAGGTTGTCCAGTATGCCTGCCATATCCGGCCACAGCGGAGCGGTAAAGGAACACTGTACTCCCGTTTCCGGATGGAGAAAAGAAATGGTTGACGCATGCAGGAGCTGCCGGTCGGCCTTCACTCCGTCACTGTCACGCAGCTTCCCACCATAGAGTTCATCACCGGCAACAGGTGCTCCAAGCGAAGCCATATGAACCCTTATCTGGTGGGTTCGACCGGTTTCGATTATGATCCTCGCAAAACACATACCGTTTGTAAAGGACTCCAGGACCTGCCAGCATGTGGCGGCATAACGGCCGCTGCCGTGTCGGATCGCCATTTTCTGCCGTCGTACCGGATGTCTGCCGATTGGGGCAACGAGTCTGCCCTGCATATCCCCGGGGATGTGTAACAGCAGGGCATGATAGGTCTTGTGAATCAGCCGATTTTTAAAATTCTCCGAGAGCAGTCGATGCATCTGCTGCGTTTTGGCAACAAGCATTATCCCGGAGGTATCCTTATCCAGGCGGTGAACGATTCCGGGACGGTTGGTTTCACTTCCCGGCAAAGCGCCGCAGTGATAAATAAGCCCGTTAGCAAGGGTACCGGATGCGTGCCCGGCAGCAGGGTGGACAACAAGTCCGGGTGGTTTGCTGATAACCAGCAGTGTTTCGTCCTCGTGCAGGACTGCAAACTGCACGGGCTCGGCAACAAGCCTGCTCTCCTGAGGCTTTGGCAGGGCGACCTGAATATCATCTCCAACTTTAAGCCTGTAACCGGGTTTGACCGAGGTGTTCCGGACCAGGATATGTCCGGCACGGATACCTTTGCCGATGGCGGACCTGGTTTGATGGGGTAAACGACGGACAAGAAAATGATCAAGTCGCATGCCACTCTCTTCAGGTTCAACCCGACAACTGAAAAGAGAAGGTGTGACAGGCAAATTATTCTGCGCAGTTAAAGAAACAACGGAGGGGGGACAGGAGGCCTGAAAATCAGCTGAACAACTTTTCAATCTGTTTTTCTACCTTATCTTCTTCTACTTTCCGGGCAAGAGAAAGCTCTTTAACCAGCAGGCTTTTAGCAGTATCCATCATTTTCCGTTCCCCATAGGATAAATCTTTATCCACCTTGAGCAGAAAAAGATCCCGCAAAACAACGGCAACCTCATAGACGGAACCTGTCTTGATCTTTTCCATGTAGTCACGGTAACGCCTGTTCCAGGTCTGGGAACTTATTTTAATATCGCGCTCTTTCAGAATCTCAATGACCTTTGTGACCTCTTCCTTGGATATAATGGCCCGAAGCCCGACGTTTTCACTGGTAGCAGTGGGAATCATGATCGTCATATCGTTATCCAGAATTTTCATCACATAAAATGCCTGGTCGATCCCGCCGATTGTCTGCTTTTCAATGGCCCGAATCAAGCCGACACCATGTGCCGGATAAACAGCCATATCACCTTCTACAAACATTGTTTTTTCATTATCACCACTCATAATAACCACCGGACCACGGTCAGGAAAAATTAAATCAAATAAAACGATTAATTTTTAATTATAGCATATTTCTGAAAAATTAGCAAAACAAGGAACGAACAGGCCCCGGTTGACACCGCTTGTACACTGCAGTTATCGTCCATTAATCCTGTTCATACAGGTCTCAATATCATGCAGAGTAAAAAGTTCAACAGCCTCATCTATAAGGGACAATCGTTCATTAAAGAGAGCAAGTTCAGGATCACTGAACCCTGCCAGTACGTAGCGCTCAACAGGCATCCCCTGCCCCTTCTCATTGCGCTCAGGTCGCCCAATACCAATTTTCAGTCGGGCAAAATCAGCTGTACCAAGATGATTAATAATGGAACGAATACCGTTATGCCCCCCTGCCCCGCCCCGGGCAACAACCTTTATTCTGCCGGCAGGAAGATCAAGGTCATCGTGAACAACCAGAATTTTGGCCGGGTCAATCCTGTAATAATCAGCAAATCGTGCAACACACTCACCAGATCTATTCATGAAGTTCTGCGGCTTAACAAGCAAAATACGGCCACAGGCCAGACGATCGCGGCAAAACAGCCCCTGCCATTTTTCACTGCTGAAAGAACAACCGTGCTGATCTGCAAAATAATCCAGGGCCAGGAAACCGGCATTATGCCTGGTCAGTTCATATTTTGCCCCGGGATTACCCAGACCGACAATCAGATACCCACTCTCCCCCATAGCGTCCTCCCTACTTTAGACGGCAAGCCGGAGAAATAAAAATAAAAAGAGCCGAAAGAAAGTCATGCTCTCTTTCGGCTCTTTTCAGCCTCTGACCAGCGTATTGCAGCCGGTCTCCAGGAAACTAATCCGCTTTTAAATTACTGATACGCAAACCGTTGCCGGGTCATCAAGCATTTCGATATTTGCCGGAATTTCAAGGTCACCACAGCTTATTCCCTTATCCTCGCGGTCCAGTTCGGTGATATCGGTAACTATTTCATCGGGCACATCCATCGGACAGCCACGCAGGTTGATTTCACTTCTTGACACGCGCAACAGACCCCCGAGGTCAACGCCCCGGGCTACACCGGTTAAACGAAGCGGGACAACAAAATCAATGGGTTTATCAAGCTCAATCTCCAGAAAGTCCACATGGAGTACTCGTTCCACAACCGGATCCTTCTGAATTTCCTGTACCAGAACATGACGTTTTCCTTTGGCATCCCCGTCAATGTCAAGGGTTACAACGGCATTTCTACCATGAATATGGAGCAGGTTCTTGTAAAGTGTCCCCTCATCGACCTGCAGGGCAACGACATCCTCACCCTTGCTGTACACAACTGCCGGTGTTTTCTGGTCCATCCGCAGACGACGGGATTCACCCTTTCCAAAAACGGTACGAACTGTTGCCGGGATATCCACCTGTATCATAATATTCCTCCTCCCCGCTTAGCAGGGGCACTGTCAAAAGATAAAAAATCTTGATGGTTGTAAATAAAAAAATTAATGAAGCGCTTACAATCTAAACAAACAGATAACTGACTGAATCCTCTGAATGGATGCGACGAATCGCCTCTCCAAGCAGTTCACCCACAGACAGTACTGTGATCTTGTTACACCGCTCACCTTTTTGGGCAAGAGGTATCGTGTTGGTTACGACCAGCGATTTAATCTCGGAATCGTTAAGCCGCTCAATGGCCGGTCCGGAAAGCACAGCATGGGCACAACAGGCATGCACTTCGCTGGCACCTCTCTCTTTGAGCTTGGAAGCTGCTCCACACAGCGTTCCTGCAGTGTCCACCATATCATCAAGCAGAATAGCTGTTTTGCCCTGTACATCACCGATAACATGCATGGCCTCGCATTCATTGGCACGCTCGCGACGCTTATCAATAATGGCAAGGTCCGCATTAAGACGTTTGGCAAAGGCACGGGTTCGTTCCACGCCGCCGGCATCAGGGGAGACCATGACCACATCATCAAAGTTGGCCCGGATATGTTTAAGCAGCACCGGAGCTGAATAGAGATGATCCACCGGAATATTAAAAAATCCCTGGATCTGACCTGCATGGAGATCCATACACAGGACCCGCCTGGTACCGACAGCCATCAGCATCTCAGCTACGGCCTTGGCCGTAATGGGCACCCTGGGCCTGACCTTGCGGTCCTGTCGTGCATACCCGTAATAGGGCATTACGGCAGTAATACGCCTGGCCGATGCCCTGCGCAGGGCATCCACCATAATTAAAAGTTCCATCAGGTGATCGTTAACCGGAGTACAGGTTGGTTGGATGACAAAGACATCCGCACCACGAACATTATCGCCGATCTCAACGGAAATTTCACCATCACTGAACTGTTTCACCTCGGCATCGGCCAGAGGCATGTCCAGGTAGTTACAAATTTCCTGCGCTATGGCAGGATTGGCATTGCCTGTAAAGATTTTCATTATGTTCGGCATGTTCAGGGCCTCGTACAATCAGGATGAAAAAGAGAAAACTCCATAACAGTAATCTGGCTGGGGCGGAGGGATTCGAACCCCCGAATGCAAGGATCAAAACCTTGTGTCTTACCGCTTGACGACGCCCCAATCCGGTTTATACATAGACCAGAAATAACCTGATGCCTTCCTTTCTTGTTCAGACAAGGGGAGCAACAAGGTACACCTGAGCAAATTCTTTTTTTAACTCATGGCAACACTGTTCCGCCTGATTATATGCGTCATCGGAAAACAGACCGAAGACCGTGGGCCCGGAGCCCGACATCATGGAACCGGCAGCACCTGCGACCAATAAACGCCTTTTTATCTTACCGATAACACTGTACTTATCAGCCGTTACCGTTTCAAGATCATTGCTTAAATATTCCAGCTGAAATGGTCTGTTGCAAAACGTAAAATCAGCTGTAACACCATCACGCTCATTTTGCGAACTACTTAGGTTAAAAATATTTTCCGCTGATGTCAACGCAAAAGTCTCATAGGCCCATTTCGTGGACACCGCAATGCCGGGATTAACTAAAACTATATGATAACCGGTCAACGGAACAGCGGTTGTGAGTTTCTCACCAATACCACTGGCCCAGGCTGCTACCGTATCATTGATGAAAAACGGTACATCCGCTCCAAGCAGCAGGCCCATGACAGCCAGTTCTTCTCTGGCAATCCGGGTGGCAAACAGTTTGTCAAGACCGAGTAAAGTGGCTGCGGCATCACTTGAACCGCCTCCGAGTCCGGCTGCTATCGGAATGTTTTTATCAAGGACAATCCGTATTCCCTGATCGATTTTTCCGGTCCGCTCCATATACAGGCTTGCAGCACGATAAACAAGATTACGCTCATCCACCGGGAGATCAGTATCCGGGCAGGAGAGAAAAATTCCGGATTCCTGTACCGGCTCGAGCTCCAGCCGGTCATACAGGGCTATCTTCTGCATGAGCATATTGAGCTCATGATAACCGTCTTCCCTTTGCCCGGTAATTTTCAGGTACAGATTTATCTTGGCAGGGACCTTCAGGCGGAGCCGTTCAAGAACCATTGCCGGGACCGCTCACGACCCGGCTTCCGAAGTTTTGATAAAATGCATTTTCAACTCATAGAGGACCTTGGTCATCAACTCATTTTCCTGGGCATCCAGGTTGCCTCTGGTCTTCTCGGCCAACATGGAAAGGGTATCAATGGTGTGCTTGGCGAGATCAAGATCAACGACTTTCCGCCCTGATTCGGGATGGCCCAACTCACCCATGTGAAAAAGGGCTGTGGTGTTAAGCGACAGGACAAAGGATATAAAAGAGACTTCCGGCATCACGCATTTACCGGCCTTATTCTTCACCCTGCCTTCAGGACACGCGCAGTCACTGGCTATCTCACTCATTGTATTCTCTGTTCAAAGGTTAAAAGTATGAGGTGAACGGCTCGGGGCCGTATCCGTCAATCAATCAGGCGCCCCTGGCAACCGACTCGTCCGTACATGGCAGGCGAACTACTCAACCATCATACCCAGGCAGTTCCAACGCCATGGCAGCATCGATATTATCCAGTTCGGTTACCTTGGCCAACAGCTCTTTTGCAACCGTCGTATCGGTATTCAGCAAAATAACATTTTGGTTGGATGCCTCTTCCCGGCCAACGGTCATCCGTGAAATATTTACTCCGCCGGTACCCAGCGTAACACCCAGAGCACCAATCACCCCGGGTACATTTTTATTGTAAACCAGCAGCATGGGCCCTGCCGGCAGGGCCTCAAGCCGAAAAGAGTTCAGGCGTACCAGGCGAGGTTCTTTTTTGCCGAACACTGTGCCGGCCAGCATGTTCTCGCCCTCATTGGTCTTCACCGTAATTCGAACCAGGTTGGTAAAATCCGAGGCCTGTTTTGTCTTGGACTCAACCACTCGAATACCGCGCTCCTTTGCAATAAGAGGCGCATTGACAAAGTTTACCGCGTCCTGGAGAATAGGGGTAAATAAACCTTTTAAAAAGGCAACGGTTATCGGCCCTGTATCCTGACCGGAGAGATCACCACTGTACTCAAGGTTGATCTCCTCTACGCCGCCGCGGGCAATCTGCATATGCAGCGAACCGAGCATTTCTCCCAGGTTAATATAGGGGCCGATTTTGGCCAGAACATCATCACTTACCGAGGGCACATTGACCGCATTACGAACAGCGCCTTTAAGCAGATAATCCGCCATCTGTTCGGCTATGGAAGAGGCAACGTTTTCCTGGGCTTCAGAAGTAGAGGCCCCGAGATGGGGGGTACAGATAAAATTATTTAAGCCGAGCAGAGGCGTTGCCTCAAGAGTTGTAGGCTCTTTTTCAAACACATCCAGGGCAGCCCCCGCAATCCGATTTTCCTCCAGTGCTGCAAAGAGTGCCTCTTCATCAAGCACGCCGCCGCGGGCACAATCAATGAACATCCCGTCTTTCTTCATATTGGCAAAAAAATCGGTGGACAGCAGATGGCGGGTATCCTTGGTCAGCGGTGTGTGCACGGAAATAAAATCAGCTCTCCGGGCAAGTTCCAGCAAATCAACCCGCTCAACACCGAGTTTCTGCACCAGTTCCTCGGGCATAAACGGATCAAAGGCAATAACCTTCATGTGCAGGCCCTGGGCACGGTTGGCAACAATGGAACCGATACGGCCGATACCGACGATTCCAAGGGTCTTGCCGGTCACCTCACGCCCCATAAAATTCTTTTTCTCCCATTTACCGGCCTTCATGGAAGCGGTTGCCTGGGGGATATTTCTGGCCAGAGACATCATCATGGTGATTGCATGCTCGGCAGCAGTTGTTGCATTACCGTCCGGCGCATTCATAACCACAATACCTTTTTCACTGGCAGCGGGGATATCCACGTTGTCAAGTCCGATACCAGCCCGACCGACAACCTTTAATTTTGTGGCCGCTTCAATAATATCCTGCCGGACCTTGGTCGCACTGCGAATCACCAACCCGTCGTAATCAGGGATAATCGCCTTAAGTTCTTCCGGGGGTAATCCGGTATTGACATCAACTTCCAGCCCGGCCTCCCGGAGTATTTTTTCACCAATGGGCGCAAGATTATCACTGATCAGTACCTTCATTGTTCTCCCCTTAAAACCTGTTCTAAAGTAGAAAATGTGTTGATTTTTAGTCACAAAGAAATAAGTATAACTAGATTAAAGGTTACAGACAATACAAAAGTCAAAACTGCGACTTTTCACCACGGTGTGGTCAGAGCACAGAGAATAACGCCTCTGTGCACTCCGTGGTTTCTCAAACATCAAAAACAACTGGTCCGCAGGTTACAGCCCTATGCCGGAAGATGTCGACCAGTCTTTATATTCAAGGAGTATACCATGACGGAAGTTCGTGTCCGCTTTCCACCAAGCCCTACCGGGTACCTGCATATCGGCGGTGCCAGAACCGCTCTGCTCAACTGGCTCTGGGCGAAAAAAAACAACGGCAAACTGATCCTGCGCATTGAAGACACCGATGCCGAACGTTCCACCCAGGAGTCTATTGAAGGAATAATTGACGGCATGAACTGGCTTGGTCTGGACTGGGATGAAGGCCCTTACTTTCAGACCGAATTTTCCGATGACCATAACAGAGCCGCCGCCGAACTGCTGGCATCCGGCCATGCCTATAAATGTTTCTGCACCAGAGAAGAACTGGAGCAAAAGCGGGAAGCGGCAATGGCCGCCAAAAAAGATATCCGCTATGACGGTACCTGCCGCGGACTGACGCCGGATCAGATTGCCGAAAAAGAGAGCCGGGGCATCCCCTATGTTATCCGCTTCAAAGTGCCGCAGCAGGAGGGAAAGGTCGCATACGAGGATAAGGTGCTCGGCACCATAGAGCGTGCCTTTAACGACATCGAAGATTTTGTCATTGTCCGTTCCAACGGCAAGCCGCTCTATCTCCTCTGTAACGTGGTTGACGATATCCGAGACCGCATCTCCCATGTCATCCGCGGCCAGGACCACATGAGTAATACCACCCGCCAGGTATTGCTGTATCAGGCCCTTGATGCACAGATTCCCGTCTTTGCCCATATGCCGCTGACCCTGGATCTGCAGAAACGTAAAATCTCCAAACGCAGTCACGGAGAAATAGTATCCGTACAATTTTACAGGGAAAAAGGTTTTATCCCCTGGGCTCTATGCAACTTCCTGGCCCTGCTCGGCTGGAATCCGGGAACCGACCAGGAAATTTTCAGCCGTGAAGAGATGATTGAGGTCTTTACCCTGGAACGTATCGGAAAGGTCAACTCGGTTTTCAACTACCAGAAAGGCAATGCCAAATTCTTCACCGACCCGAAGCTGATCTCCATTAACGAACATTACCTGCGAACCATGGACATCAGGGAACTGGCGGAACTGGTCAAACAGGATTTTCTGAAACAGGAAATCTGGGATGATGCCTATGAGGGAGATAAACAGGAATGGTTTCTGACGACATT
>WFRY01000422.1 GCA_015486315.1 Desulfobulbaceae bacterium | reverse complement strand
GAAGATGAAGCTCCCGGGCCAGTGCAAGTTGCCTGGAAAATGTTTGTTGCTGGATATCAACAGGTGCATATTGCTTGGCATAATCCAGGCCGATCTCGCCGTAACCTACTACTTTACTGTCAGCAGCTAAGGTCTTCAGCTCATGGTAAACTTCAGTACTTGAGTCCCGGGCACTGTGCGGGTGAATGCCTACTGCTGCAAATACCCCGGGGTAGCGGCCGCTCAGTTCAACAGCCTTGCGGGAACTGGCCAGGTCGATGCCTATGGTAATAATTCTGCTGACCCCGCATTGAGTGGCGGCTGCAATGATCCCGGCAAGATCTTCCCGGTATGCATCCATGTCCAGGTGACAATGTGAGTCAATCAGTTTGCTCTCAGGCGCGAGTACAGGCGCTGCCGGTCTTTTTTTCATATAGCAAAGTTCCTTTTTGTCACTGTATTACCAGAAAGAGTTTTGAAGGGCAAGAATCAAAGCATTTATGGCGGTTTAGTGCAATGGTTGTTGACATTAAAAGACTATTTTTTTACAACAGTTGCCAACTGAGAATTAAATGGCAGGGGAAACATGGAACAACCGGTTCAGGAAGCTATCAGAAACAGGAGAAGTATTCGTGAGTTTATCGGGCGGCCGGTGGAGTCGGAGTTGCTGCAGAAGATACTCACCGCTGGTATCTGGGCACCATCCGGTCTGAACAACCAGCCGTGGCGTTTTGTTATTATCCGTGCCCCTGAAATAATTAATGAACTTGCAACCCAGACCAGTTATGCGCATGTTGTCCAGGGAGCTCCTGCCCTGATTGCCGTTTACCTGGACCGGGAAATAATGTATGACACCGTCAAGGACCATCAGGCTGCAGGTGCCTGTATTCAAAATATGCTGCTTGCCGCCCATGAGCTTGGTCTTGGGGCGGTCTGGCTTGGTCAGATTTTAAAGAATAAAGACCAGGTTAATGCAATCCTGCAACTCTCCGATCAGTATGATCTTATGGCCCTTCTGGCCTTTGGATATCCACAACACCGAAATCAGCAGTCCCGGCGACAACCGCTGACAGATTTCATTCTTCACGAATTTGGAGGAGATACCACATGAAGAAAAGCATCCTGACCCTGAATTCCCTGCTCTTTATCCTGGTGACCACCACTGTGCTGCTGGTGGGATGTGCAAGTGGACCTATGGCCCAACAGGAAATACAGCCCGGTGATTCAGGTTTACCACCTGTGTCCGGTTTTGCCGATGACATCCAGGATATTATCCTGCCCACTGACATGGAATGGGATCGCAAAAAATCCATGACCATTAAGACAGAATCATTTCGTGGTGGTTTATGGCATTATTCCGGCAAGGTTGAGACCATATCCCTGAAGGATTTTATGACCAGTTCCATGCAGGATAACAAGTGGAAGCTTGTGGGAGAGGCCGCTTCCAAAGAGATTATGCTTGCCTTTGTTAAACCGAACAAAACCTGCATGATGGTTATCTCTGATGGAAGCTTCGGTAAGACCAATCTTACCCTCTATGTAACCATCGACCGGACAGCTGCTGCAGATTTGAACCCCTTTGGCGAAGCAGTTACCCAGTAACCAGCATGGCTGAAGCAAATCTAAAGACCGCAACCACAACAAACCATGAAAGAGATTCAAAAATCACTGCCTTGAAGAGCAACTTCATATACAACAACCGATGAGTGGACAGGAAGACAGATCATGCACTATGCGGGACCGAAATATTCTTTTCGGGATCACTGGATCAATTGCCGCCTTTAAGGCAGCAGGGTGGGTGCATGCTTTAACCAAAGAGGAGGCTCGGGTGACTGTAGTGATGACCCGGGCTGCCACCCGCTTTGTTTCTTCTCTTACCTTTGGAGCCTTGTCGGGAAACCGGGTATATACTGATATGTTCGGCGAAGGTGATAATGAGACCATGGCTCATATTACCTTGCCGCGCATGTCTGATCTCGTCCTGATTGCACCGGCCACCGCCCAGACCATTGCCCGTCTGGCCCAGGGGATGGCCGATGATTTGCTCTGTACAGCTGTGCTTGCCGGCACAGCGCCGATGATCATCTGTCCGGCTATGAATTCCAACATGCTGGCCCATCCTGCTACCCGGCGAAATCTGAACACCTTGAAAGAGCTGGGTTATGTTGTTATTGAACCGGATACCGGCCTGCTGGCCTGCGGTGATGAGGGTGCAGGACGCCTGCCGGAATGGGACAGTGTTCGAGAGGTTCTGCTCGGCTTGTTTATTGATGACGATCTTGCAGGCAGGAAGGTGTTGATTACTGCCGGGCCAACCCGTGAACCGGTTGATCCGGCCCGTTATCTGAGTAATCGCTCAAGTGGTAAGATGGGATATGCCCTGGCGCGCACAGCTAAGCGGCGTGGTGCAGATGTTGTTTTAATCTCCGGACCTGTACATCTGGAACCTCCTCCGGGGGTTGAGTTGGTACAGGTGTTGACGGCGCGGGATATGAAGAAAGCCGTTGATAAATATGCAGCCGAAAGTTCTGTTATTGTCAAGGCGGCTGCCGTGGCGGATTTCAGGCCGACCCATGCCGGTGTACGGAAGATTAAAAAGGCTCAGGCTGAGCTTAAACTTGAGCTGACACCTAATCCTGATATTCTGACGGAGTTAGGCAGGGATAGAAGAGCCGATCAGATTCTGGTTGGATTTGCTGCTGAAAGCAATGATCACGAGGCTGAGGGCAGGCGGAAACTAAAAGATAAAAGAGTGGATCTCATGGTGGTGAACGACATCATGGGTGAAAAAACAGGCTTTGACGCAGATACCAACCAGGTAACCTTGATCAGCAATGATGGGGTGGAGCAGTTGGCATTGATGTCCAAGGAACAAACAGCAAATTGTATCTGGGACCGTGTGGCAGCCATGCTTTAGAGTCGTCCCCAACAGGCAACATTTATTTCGTCAGAGGCTCTAACCCGGATAAACCGGAACCAGAAAGGTGGTGAAATTATTGCCGGGCCAGGCTTTCAGCCTGGTCCTTATTGTTTATCACAAAGATGTCGTCTTCACAGCAGTTGATCGAAACCGGTCGACCTGTTATAATCGTAAGAGCTTCATTAACTTCACTCTTGACGTAATCGACTTAAGCTAAAAGAACCGGTGTTGTTGATTCTTCTGCCACAGAAAACATGAAAATAGTGGTAAAATTTCTGATGGTTACTTGGCTATGGCGTACCTTACATTTTTTACGGCACCAAGCAGATAAAAGCGGCAATTGGTCATAAATTCATTGCCCAGGAGATATAGCCTGGCATAGCGTGGTGTTGATGCAGGCTGAACGGTTGCTGCCAAAGTGGTCTCAAATGATACCCGGCGGGCAGCTGTGCAGAATTTTGCCAGATTTTGTTCTACGATACCATAATTTGAAGCCAGTATTGAGGGTAATGAACAGGCAGGAAGTTCTTTCTGGCGCCATCCGGGAAGGGCAAAGGCAAAGCGTAATCCTGTTCGCTGAACACGATTGCCCATAAAGACCTTGGCCTGCAGTTTTTCCCTTGGAATTGCCGGTCTGGAAAAATCAATGACGGATGTCTTGTCTGTTAGAAAGTCCGTTACCCCGCATTGGAGAAAATCCTCACCGGTCGGAAGAAGATTGATTACAAAGTCAGCACCATCAAGTTGCTGACCGGCCGCCTCCATATCTTTTATCTTAACTCCACCGCGTCGTTTAAAAACCAGATTAACAAGGTTTGTCGTATAACCCTGATCGGTAAAATGTTTCTGCAGCATTCCGCCGAGCTCGCCGCCGCCAAGCACTGCTATGGAGAGCTGCCATGGTTTCCTGTTCATTTTTTTTGCCAGGAAGGAGATGGAATCATCTATGCTGAAAATATTGCCCATGGTACTGCTGAAAAAGGGTGGTTCCATTGGGATGCCATGACGTTTTTCCAGGATGGGGCCAAGTTGCCCGGCAAAACCACAGGCCGTAGCACCGGAAATTTTCTGTATCCACTTCATGCGCCGAACAATCGACTCTGCCAGCTGACGGTTTTTCTTTTTAATAAGTTCTTGTGGAGTATTTGAAATAAATAAATAAATGCCGACCGGCCTGCCTTTATCAAAGATAATGCCGCCCGGTGTGGGCTTTCCGGATAAAAACTTAAGGAACCATTTAAAACTTGGACATAAGTTGGCATATTCTTTTTTGTCAGTGGGATAAATCAGAAAAATGGTTTTGATCACACCGGTACGGCCAACGAGCCAGATAATCGCCCACAGGGCAGGTCTGAAAAATACAACATAAATAACAAATAACGTACGGCGTAGACTGTTAATCATTTTTTTCTCCATTTTTTCTGTTTACAGTCAGAAAACTCCTCTTACGAAATTGTAACTTAAATACATTTTTTGAAAGAGTCGCTCAAGATAACTGCATTGAAAGATCTGTCCCGGCTTATAAAAATCATGGGTTGCCGCAAAAGTAATTCAGTCTAATTTACTGGCTTTACAGGTATTCCATGGTTAGTGTTACAGATCATTTCTCTGTATCTGCCTCCTTCCTTAAAAAAAGGATTACAATTGATTATACATAAAGCAAAAAAAGAGCCGGATTTAACAATAAAATCCGGCTGATACTTAAGTACCTTGATTTTTAGGAAGAGGACTGACCCAAGACTGCGTATAACTGTTTAATTTCAGGTGAAAACGCTTCGGGATATCCTGGAGAAGTTTTTCCTGCTAAAATAAAAAGAATACAGAGGACAGCCTTCTTGTAACCGGAATGAAAACTATTTGTGTAACTACGCACAGGGTACCGAATTTTCAGAGTCTAAGCCGGGCTGCTCACGAAAATCTCCGGCACCCTGGAGATAACGCGTAGACTTCGAGCAGCTACAAGTGCGGTGGTTTGCGGAGCTTTATCACGTACCCCGTGAGTAGTTACCTGTTTGTTATACTGTGTCACCACTGAGCAACAGATCTAATGCAGCAAATTTATTTTGCCGGGTAACTCTCACTGGGCAGCGACTCTTTTTGTGATCAGCCCGGCTTACGTATGACTAATACGCTACGCCGGGTTGCTCACGAAAATCTCCGGCACCCAGCAGATAACGCGTAGACTTCGAGCAGCTACAAGTACGGTGGTTTGCGGAGCTTTATCACGTACCCCGTGAGTAGTTACCTGTTTGTTATACTGTGTCTCCACTGAGCAACAGGTCTAATGCGGCAAAGTTACTTTTCCAGTTCATTAATGATAACTTCATTGACCTGTTCAATAGTATAGGGTTTTTTCAGATGTGCACCAATACCGAGCTCCAACGCCT
>WFRY01000421.1 GCA_015486315.1 Desulfobulbaceae bacterium | reverse complement strand
TATAAGAGACAGGTCCTCATGTTTATGACAACGATGTAATATACCCAGCAGTTCATCAAAACTGACGAACTTGTTATAAACCCATGGTTCAATCTACAATATTGAACCAGCAGCAATATATCGGGTATTCAGTTGTTTCAGAGTGTTATGGATCCCCGACGACTACCTCAGGTATGACAAATTTGAATACGTTAACCCAACTTTACGAGATTAATTCTCAAAAATCTTGTAAATACTTTTGCTGGAGCAGGCTTGTAGCCTGGTCCTCATGTTTATGACAACGATGTAATATACCCAGCTGTTCATCAAAACCGACGAACCTGTTATAAACCCATAGTTCAATCTACAAGATTGAACCAGCTAAAAGTCATTTTTATGCACCTGGAATCCAGGCGTTCACCATATTTTAAATCCTTACCTGTGCGCCAGGGATGACAAATTTGAATACGTTAATAACTACCCTGTTCCTTTTTACGAAAGCATCAGTAATTGACGGGCAATAAAAAAAGGGTCATCCAACCGGATGACCCTTTTTTATGCTGTATTGATAATACGTTTACAAACTATGCATTATCAAATCGGTCCGGTACTCATAACATGGCTCAGCTCTTCAATCTTGCCGGTTTTAATCCGCTGTTCATAAATAGCCTTCATGTCGCTGTAGACCTGGAACACCTGGAAGAAACCATGCCAATGGGCATAGTCGGGACCATTCATGGCAGCACCCTGACGCGCACGGCGGCCGGTATGATGCCAGAGGAAGTACATCAGCTCCTGGAAGCCGTCCTGCCAGGCATCTTTACCGAGCAGGCCTTTGTCAGCCAGTTCTTTTTTCATCTTCGCAGCACCGTCCCAGTACACATTGTACAGGGCAACAGCGTTATCAAGAACGATTTCGTTGTTGTTGATGAATGAGGTGGCATGGCAGTTGATGCAGACCTGGCGCATCAGCTTGGCACCCTGCTCGCCGTTACCGCGGGCACCGGAGCGGAGCTCGCTTCGTTTATGTACGAGATCCCATTTGAGACGTTCGTTGACGTTATGGGTGGTTTTGAGTTCACCAATGCCGGACATATGACAAACCGCACAGGTGGGAGCCTCATAGTCACCGGGCTGCCAGGTTCCGGGAGCAGCATCCCAGTTCCATTCTTCGCCGCGGGTCAGGAAGATCTGACCGTGCTTGGACTCGGTGTAGATCTCGATATCCGGATGATCCGGACCAAGATGGCAGGAGGCACAGGCCTCGGGCTTTCTTGCCTCGGCAACCGAAAATCTATGACGGGTATGACAGACCGTACAGGTACCGACTGATCCATCAGGATACAGGCTTCCAACACCACCGGGCCAGGTAGCATTGATCGGCTTGTTGTCCGGGCCGACTTCGATAACGGATCCGTGACAGACGGCACAGCCGGATGTTCTGGAGGCCAGGTTGACACCGGAACCGGCCTCTACGCCGAGTCCTGCTGCACCCTCATAATGGAGCTGCAGTTTAACGAGTTTACCACCGGCTTTACTCTCATCATAGACAGCAGCCCGGGACAGATCGGCATGACCTGATTTTAAAAATTCATCATACTCGGTGGGATGGCAGCGGGAACAGACCTTGCCCGAGACCATGGGGGAGATAAAAGTTTTTGTTCCCTTCAGGCCGGAACACTGGCTGGCCATGGGGGATGATGCTTCCACGGTGTGACAGTCGTAACAGGTAATGGAGGCATGGGCCATTTTACCATTTTTCCAGTCTTCGACAATACCGGGAGTTTTTTTAGCGTGACACTCGATACACTGTGCAGCCTCTTCGGTCATGCCGCGTTTGATGACAAGATCCTTCGCTGCCAGATTCGGCATTGTCTCTGCTGCAGTCTCTTCGGCCTGAACAGAGATAACGCCGGCGGCGATGACTCCCAGTACCAGCCCGGTGCAGAGCAATCCGGTTTTAATAAATTTTCTTCCCATTGTTACCTCCTTTTTAGCAACATTCAAAATTTGGGATTTTAGGAGTTGTTTCGTTTAAAATATCTATCCACTTTATCGGCCATGTCCTTGTGACCTACATGGGGGTGACATTCCACGCATTGTTTCTGGATTTCACCAAGCAGGTAAGTCCTGTGCGCACGGAGACCACCTGAGGGGAGCCCCTTGGCCTGCAGATCATGGTGACATTTACGGCAAGCACTGTCGTAGGTAAACTTGGTCCGGTTTTTTTCCGCATTGCCGATCCAGTCGTGTTCCGCCCCGTTGATCGTCATGTTGGAGATGACGTCATGCGTGCCGGTAATCGCCTTGGTAACCAGGTATTCCACAAAGTTGCCGTGCGGCAGGTGACAGTCCACGCACTGAGCGGCAAACCCCTGGGGATTTTTCCCACCATGCACTGCATCCTGCCATGCCGTCCGAAACGGTGTCATGACGTGACAACTGACACAGAATTGATCGGTATTGGTTGTTTCGATCATAAATCCCGACGCAAGCACAACTATCAGGGCAAGCACAATACCCATTGCCAGACCAACCCATAAAGCAAGTCTGCTTTTTTTAGGCCGGCCTGTTCCCTTTAATGCCATTTAATCACCTCCTTTGTTAATCGGGAAACGTAGTAATGTTTATGTGTGAAGGTTTCGCAAAAAGCTCTTTTCTTTTTTGCTAAAAAGTTGCGAAATCATCATGTGTATAAAGTAGGGGTCAATCAATTAGATAATAATAAATAGCGTAACTGTTCAAGAGTAGTGACAAGTTGCCGTATCTTACTTTATGGATCGTAGTCTACGCTGCCTCCGGCTGACAACATGCCGGGATGGCGGAGTTGCCTGCAATTACGATCGTCATCCCGGCATGTTGTTAACCGGGATCCAAAGTTTAACCACCACTTATTGAGAAATTACTCACTCGTAACCTATGAGCAGTGACGGATTGAAAACAGATACAATAGTTATTTAGTTATAGGAAATAATACCGGAAATAACAGATTAATTCAAGAACTTGAATTTTTTTTCTGAACCGGGCAAGGATGTAAGGTTTATTGAAGAACAAGCCGTTAATTTAAAAAGGCCCCTGATCAAAATGATCAGGGGCCCCTGTTTACTTCTCAATCTCTTCTGCTACTCAATTACCACCAGCAAACAGTTTTATCGGCATCAAATATCTTGGTGACGAGCTCATCGTAGTTCGGTTCGCCATCATAGAGTTTGAACTCATCAGCGTCACGATCGCGGTTGAGAATGCCGACCAGTGTTTTAACATCATCATTGGGTTCAGAACGGTATACCTGTAATATTTTCATTGTAGTTCCTCCTTAGTCAGCACAAGCCGGCGGTGGCTCATTGGTCTGCTTGAGCAGGCCGTAGGGAATGATTACATCGGCGTCACGCATTCTTTCGCCAAGTGCCTGCAGGTCGATGTTGGTAATTTCAACACCCTCGGGCAGGTCGGTGGGGGCATCAGCGCCACAGCTCATTACTTCGCCTTCCATGTCGGCAATCCAGGCAATGTTTTCAGCCATGTACTCACTGAACTGCGGGAATTCACCGTTCATGATGACAGGATAACCATAATGGTTTTCCACGGCAAGACCAAGTGAGGAACGAATACCATCGTTATAAAAACGATTGGCAATCAGTATATATACTTTTAAAGATTCCATTTTTGTAAGCTCCTTATAAGACGATGTACTTACCGCATTCGTCGAGCAATGCGCCGTGGAATGCCTGAGTTCTCATCTGACTACCAACTAAACCTTCCGGAATATCATTGGCAGAATCATATCCCTCACAGGTGTAACTGTCGGCACAGATAGCGATATCAGCTTCTCCACACAACTTGGCAAGGGCGGGAAAGCGTGCATCCTTGGTCATGTGAATTGACTTGTAGGTAAAGAAAACCATGGGTTTTTTACCTGCCCGTACCGTCGCTTCCGCCAGACCTACCACATGGGCCATGTTCTGGGGCGAGGTTACAAAAATAGCAAGCTTATTCGGATCAGCAGCCATTGGCTTTATCCTCCTTCAATACTTAAAACTAATTAATCAGGCTCAACCTTTCTTTACGAAAAAGCTGATATAGCCTGACTCTTCTTTTTCACCCATATACTCATGACCAGCACGCTCGCACCAGCCGGGAATGTCGTTACGAGAGCCGGGATCGGTTCCATCGATCTGCAGGATTTCACCGGTATTGATTTTTCCGATCTCTTTTTTGGTACGCAGAAGAGGCATCGGGCAGCTCAGACCTTTTGCATCAAGTACAGCTGCAATATCCAGTCCCTCAGGTGCTACTTTAACATCACTCATTTGATCCTCCTACCTTGGTAAGATAAATAAAAAGGGTTCATGAAAACGCATTTATTGTTTTCATTAAAATATCGCTGATTTTCATCCACCTCGGACTGAAAAATATTTGCGATAACGGTTTGTATAACGAAAAGGATTCTGTATGTCAAGCTATAAATGAATGGCAATTCAAAGAGCTGAATAGAGATAACATCCAGAAATCTAAAGATAATACCGACAAAAAAAATACAAGTTCAGCCGTAGAATTGATCAACATCCTTGACAAAAAAAGCTTGTGACGGTAAAGGATGATTTGAAAAGCTGGCTGTTCTGCGAGTGTTTTTTAACCTGAAGGAATAATTTTGTGGGAAGGGCGACAGTCCCCCGTGCGGATTTTGTGGATCTGCTGTCTGGGATGGGGCGGTCATAAAGATATAGAGCAGAAGGAGGGAGTATATGAGTGACGAAAGCTTTGGAGGAAAGGTCAAGGGACTGTACAAGGTTCTTTGCGAGAGCGAGTGGAATGCAAACATCACGGGTGTGATTGTTGCTCTGCTCAGTATTCTGATTATGGCCTGGTGGCGTCCCTGGGGAGCTGTTGGTGCCATTCGTAACTGGGGTGACTGGATCCTGTACGGTGTCGGCTATCTGCAGAACATGCCCAAATCGGCATTGATCAGCTCCGGGTCGGTAATCGGTATCGGGTTTGTCGGCGGTGCCTTTCTTTCCGCCTGTCTGGGCGGACAGTTTGCCCTCCGTTTTCCACCGTATCTTGAGATTATTAAGGGCATTCTGGCCGGTATCCTGATGGGGATCGGTGCAGCCTTTGCAGGCGGCTGTAATGTCGGCGGTATGTATAATGCCATCGGTAACCTTGCCGCCAACGGGTTTACCATGTGGTTCGGCCTGGTTATGGGGGTAATTTTCGGTCTCTGGTTGCTGTATAAAGAGATGGAATACATCACCTGGGGCGGCGGCGGTTCCTTTACTGTGGAGTTCCCGCGCATGGTCCAGGGTATTCTCGGCCTGGTGGCCGTTGCCGGACTGATCGGCGGAGCCTATTACTATGCCGGATATGACGGTGACGGCAATGTAGATTACATCGCCTCTCTTTCCGGTCTGCTGCTCATTGCAGCAGGACTTGGCTATGCCATGCAGCGCGGTCGCTGGTGCATGGTCCAGGGATTTCGTGAACCGCATATGACCGGTGACTGTACCCTGGCAAAATCCGTTGCTCTTTCCATCTTTATTCTTGCCATCGGCGGAGCAGTCCTGAAATACGGCGTGCCCATGCACGAGGGCAACCCGGTTCTTGCACCGGCAAACTACATTCGCGGCACCTTTGGCTGGGGCGGTGTTGTCGGCGGTTTTATTTTCGGTCTCGGCGCCATGCTTGCCGGCGGCTGCGGTTCCGGTACCCTGTGGCGTGTGGGTGAGGGACAGATCAAACTGTGGATCGTGGTACCGTTTTTCGGTATTGCCAACTCCCTGATGCTGCACTGGTTCAAGGGAATGGAATTTGAGATAAGCGGAGCAAAACTGCATAACCTTATCGCCCAGGCCCAGATGGGTCTGATCGATTCAGATGTCGATGAAATCCGTGAGGCAATCTCCTCGGGCGGTTCCATAGATGTAACCGGTCTTGAGCAGGCCGGAAAACTGGGTAAATACGTGTTCCTGCCCGATGTCATGGGTTACGGTCCCACCCTGATCATGATCGCCCTGATCATGGCCCTGTGGTACGTAATCGTCACCTGGAACGAAGACAGCAACAAGCTGATTGTGCCCATGTGATGTATTACCCGGACCAAAATAAGGTTTGAACAGAGCGGTACCCGATCATCGGGTACCGCTTTTTTTTTGGAAAAATGCTGCTGAGCAAGCTGAATGGATCAGCAAATTGCTGAACGGGGATATTGAATTGCTGGTGTTATGCAGACTGTTGATACAAAAAATATCCGGCGTTATGTTGACTGGGTTGAGATTTAACTCTCTTTTTTTCCAGTAAAGTCGGACGGATTGTAAACAGCAGAGCAAGGATTTACTCATATTGCTATGATAATTATCGGTTAAATACGTAATCGCGAGATAAAAAAGTTCGGCTCGGAAACAGCATCAACCAAATATTAGGATCATAAATATGATTAAAATTTTCATTTCTTATAGTTATGACAA
>WFRY01000420.1 GCA_015486315.1 Desulfobulbaceae bacterium | reverse complement strand
GTGTAGACAATGTGACATATATTTGGTCGATCTGATTGAGTGAAACCGCAGGCGTAGCAGGGCTACGTTGAGGATTTCGCGATTGAAGATCGGCCGAAGATATGTTGCAGTGTCTACTCAGAATGTGAAGTTATTTTTGATTGCACCCTTAAGTAAGAGTCACATCCCTTCCCCAGACTGCATAATAGATGGTACCGAGCAGGCCGAAGGCAAAGGCGGTCAACAGGTTGACGGTCGGGCTGATCATCCACAGAAACGCGCCGCCAAAGGCTGCGACGGCAACAAAAATATCCCGTAATAAATAGTACAGGCCGAAAACGGCAGCCTTACGGTCTTCCGGGGCAAGCTCCATGATCAGGGTCTTGCGGGTGGGTTCACCAAACTCTTTCAAACCTCTCAAGATAAAAACCGGGATCAGCCAGACAAAAGAACGGCAAAAGAGCAATGCCGGGGGAAAGAGGGTAAAAAAGACAAAAGTGATCAGGACAAACGGTTTTTTTCCACCTTTGTCGGCAAAATAGGCCACCGGGATGTAGACAAGCAGGGCGGTTATCATTTCAATGCTGGTCAACACCCCGAACTGAAACGCAGTAACAGGACTGGCAATGGTTTTCATGCACCAGATAACGACAAAGGCATATGGAATCTGCTCACAGTAGCGAATCAGGATATCGGAGATCAGCAGCTGTTTCAGATCAGGACCCATAAGGTGCAGGAGCTTTAACGGATTTTTCTCCGGCATTACCTTCTGTTTTTCCGGGTCCGGTACTGCCGGTTCATCCTCAATGAGAAACTGCTGCAGGATAGTGGCAATGACTGCCAGTACCAGGGCAACGACAAAGGCTGCCCGCACCCCGTCCCGTTCCCCCCAGAGACCGATACACACCCCGCCGAGTAGCGGACCGAGAGCCATGGGAATCCGGCGTACCAGGGCCAGCATGGATACTCCCATGGTACGTTTTTCCATGGGCAGGACCCGGGTAATCAGGCTCATCGTTGCCGGCAGAGAAATGGCACTCCAGGATAAAAAGAAGACCGCACCCGCAATAACTGCCTGCCAGGCCGGAATAAAGATGACAATGCAGAAACCGAACATGGCGGCAAAGTTAAAAAACAACAGGGCACGCCTTGTACCAAAGCGGTCGGAAAGGTAGCCGCCAAGAAAGGAGTAGACAGCCGAGAGAAAATTATCAAGACCGTTGAGCAGGCCAACGGTCAGGGCACTTCCGCCCAGGGCCAGCAGATAGATGGGGAGAAACCGCTCCGCCATCCTCTCTCCCAGCAGGATGAGAACAACCATGACCAGAACACCGACAGTGCTGCGCTTCAGGGCCAGAAAATCCGTCAGATGCCGGAAAGAGAATTTAGACGCTGCGGTCATTACGTCCGGACTATCCGCCTGCTACATTAAGACGGCACCAGGCATAGAGTGCATCATAAACCTCAAACTGGCGCTCCAGGTTTGCAAAATCATCGGGAAAACGCAGGCTGAAACCAACGGCTATGGCCTCCAGCCCGGCAGCCATGGGGTCGTTCTGCAGATTATCCGTGTCAGCGGCATTGACAATTTTCGCCAGCCGCAGCAACCCCTTGTCAACAAGCCCGTACTCTTCTATCAGCACGTCAAAGGTACAGAGGTCGCCACGATGATGCAGCTCGGCACCGGGCGTATCATAGGCGATCGCCCCCTCCTGCTTTGCCACTTCAAGAACCCGGCTTTTGGGGACAAAAAGAAACTCCGCCGCCGAATCAATAAACCGGTTGATCAGCCAGGGACAGGCGACACGGTCCACATGTACGTGGGATCGGGTTATCCATTTCATTGTTAGTTACCAGCTCCAGGTTAAAAATATAGTTTTAACAAGTCCCTTATCTGTTATAGGAGCCGAAATAAGTCAACGCACCCTTCACGGCTTCCTCGGTATCTTCAAGGACGTGCCCGAATTTTCCTTTGAGATCGTCACTTAAATGAAAGACATATTCCTGGGCAGCCTCCTCCCCATATTTTTCCGTAAACATTTTGGCAAATTCAAGCACCCGGGTGAAATCATGGCGTTCATTCTTGTTTTCCGGATCATCAATCCATTCGTGGATCTCTTTATAATCCTTCCCTGTTCGTTCAAGACTTGCCTGCATGTGTTTTTTTACCGGCGGCATATTGTGTTATCTCCTCTTTATATATTTTTCTAATCAGTTACCAAGGTTATCATATCGCTTTTGAAAACAGGCATACAGTTCATCCAATATCGTCACTCCTCTCTCCAGACGTTGCGAATCATCCATGCAGGTGATTGCCATTCCTGAAAACAGGCTCTGTATTCCGACCGTTTCCGGCCTTGCGTATTTGTTATCCTTGAGATCAATATCGTGTACAATCTCTGCTATATCCATAACAGCAACGGCGGACAGAGCGAATGTTTTTACCAGCACTTCAAACGAACACTTATCTCCCTGATGGGTAAACTCCGCATCAGACATATCAAAACGTATTTCCCCGCTTTTAGGAGCGTATTTTTCATTTTCTACATATTTAAAGGCAGCAGCTGGATCAATAAAGCGCTTGATCAGCCAGGCACAGGCAATACGATCCACATAAAGCCCTGTGCGTGTAACCCATGTCTTTCCATGCATATCCGACGGACGCATCGTCGAAGATACAACCGTATCTCCTGAGTTGTCAAGAAGTGCGCTGCATTCCTGCAGCATATTCCGTGCTGCCCGGCGGCCCGGCGCATGAAAAAAATCAAGGGCTGCAATCTCGTCCATCCGATGCTGCAGACGGGACAGTTCTTTATGCAGTTTTTCTGCCGCTATTGCGGCATCTCCCTGCGACACCTCAAGAAAATCCTCGGAAATCCTTTTACCGCCCTCAACAATCTTTGCATAATCATCATTTCTGGCATCATGAAAAAGACCCTTAATACGGACATCGGAAAGCCCTTCAAGAAAAAGCGTTCGTGACAGCGAGGCAGTGCCTCCCCCCTGGTCGATCTCTTTGACAATCCAGAGAAAATCCTCATATGCCTGCTCGGTGTCGGGAAGCACGTACACTGACTGCTTTACCTTGGCCGCGCCGACTTTCTGGAGCCTGCGCCATATTTTCACCCGAAAATAATCCGGTTTCGGAGGAATCTGATGGATGAGCAGGAGCCAGTTTTTTTGCTTCGTATCGTTCATATCAATGACCTTTCACTCTCTCACGAGATAAATATATAACAACTGTATCACAGGTCAACACTTTATTTTTTCACGGACATGGTATCATCGGGCAGTGACTTTCAAGTAAAACTGATATACTACATGTAAACGTAAGTGCTCCATGAACGACCTGCTGCACGCGCTCAAGTCCCCCGATATACAGAGGTATTATCTGGTACCTTGATCACGCACAGCAGGACGTTCCTGAAACGCTTACATTCCGAGGTGTTATCATGTCAAGAGTGGAGTTCATGCAGCCCTTTACATGTAGACTCCCTGTTTACTCCTTTACAATGAACGAGGCAGATTAATGAAACAGGCCACTGTACACTTTATCGGTGTACTTCATGGCGATATTGCCGACCGTGAAGACGCACCGAAAAACTACTCTGAATCAAATCGGGTGGGAACACTGGAGATTTACCCTGAATACCAGGAGGGTCTTGACGGTATTGTTCCCGGCCAGACCATTGTTGCACTTTTCTGGCTCCACAAATCCGATCGAGACCGTCTCAGGATTTATCCCCGTGGTGATAAATCCCGGGGGCTTTGGGGCGTCTTTGCCACCCGCAGCCCGGTCAGACCAAACCCCATTGCGATTTCAGAACTCAAGGTACTGTCGGTGAGAGACAATATGTTAGAGGTATCAGGTCTTGATATCCTGGACGGCACACCAATACTTGATCTGAAGAAAAAAATCGGTCACTGAAGCCGGTTTATTACAGGTCAACCGGTTCCGATGAACTGCTGTGAACACGACATCTTTGTGATAAAGAGGAGGAACAGGCTGCAAGCCTGCTCCAGCAAAATTTTACAGACACACGCAATACTCAGAGAGAAATATCCGTCCTGATTCTCATGAACGAGGGAAACTTCGGACGGCCGGATTTATACAACCCGTAATATTTAAAGGTGATGACATCACCGATGGCAGGAGGATCACTCCGCTCGGCATCACTGAACCCGGTACCGATCTTAAACCTGATCTTGTTCGGCAGCTCCACAAGCAGGGAGCCAAGCCTTCCGAGGTTCCTGCCCTTGCCGGGAATATGGCCGATAACTACGGCCTCCATATCATAAAAACTTTTCACCTTCAAAATATCCCGGCTGCGCCCCTGGACATAAAGGGTATCCGGTCTTCGGACAATCAGGCCTTCCCCACCGAGTTTCTCAACCCGGGCAAGTTCATTCTTCAGGTCTTTTTTCTCCCTGATGTTCTTCTGGGGAATCACAAAGGCAAACGGAGTGGGATGATCTGCAAACCAGCTCTTTGCCTGCTGTAAGCGGCTGACAAAGATACCAGGTGCCCGCGGTACATCAAAAACGGCAAACCTGAGGCCCAGCCAGCCGACATGGGGCTGCTGTTGTTTGACTATTGAAACCGTTTTTTCAAAGGTTCCCCGACCGCCCCAGAT
>WFRY01000419.1 GCA_015486315.1 Desulfobulbaceae bacterium | reverse complement strand
TTCCTGGAGTTTGTTGGCAAACTCTACAATAAGAATACCATTTTTGGCAATCAACCCCACAAGGGTAACCAGCCCGACCTGAGAATAAATGTTCAGGGTTGTGGTCCAGCCATGGGTCCAGAACTGGACATGGGGATCGGGCATCTTCAGAAAGGTAAAGGTCAGGGCACCGAACATTGCCAGCGGTACGGATCCTGCCAGGATTACAAAGGGATCACGAAAGCTGTTGAACTGGGCAGCCAAAACCAGAAAGATAAGGATCAACGCCAGCCCGAAGGTGGGCAGAAACTGATTACCCTCAACCCGTAACTGACGCGACTCACCTGTATAATCAATCACATACCCTTTAGGCAGAATCTTGGCCGCTTCGTCCTCAAGTAAACGCAAAGCCTCGTCCAGCGGCCGGACAGCCACACCGCTGATCATCACCGCATTGAGCTGTTGAAACCGGTTCAATGAACGGGGCACAGTGGTATTGCGAATCGTGGCCACGGAACTCAAGGGGATCAGGGTGCCGTCCGGGCCACTGACATGGATATCTCTCAACTGGGACGGATTGAGCCGATCCATACGCCGGATCTGGGGGATCACCTTGTAACTGCGGCCATCAATATCAAAACGATTTACATAGTTCCCGCCCAGCAGGGAGCCGATATCCGCCCCTACCTGCTGCAGGTTGAGTCCGAGATCGGCCACCTTGTCCCGGTTAATAATAAACTCGGCCTGGGGCTGATCAATCTTGACATCAATAATCGGCGGAAAGGCAAACATACCGCTCTGCATGGCCTTGAGCTGGATCTTGCGGGCAAAATCCAGCAACTGCTCTTCACCTGCTGTGGATGCCAGCACAAACTCCACCGGAAACTGTCCACCGCCCGGCAGAGCAGGAGGAAGAACCGGAAACATTCTGATGCCGGGAATACCGTACAGTTTTCGCTGTACCTCGGGCAGGATTTCAAAAATTGTCCGCTGCCGCTGATCCCATGGCTTTGTTACCATGCCGCCGAACCCGGACGTCGGAAAGGTCACCTGAAAGGTAAAATCCGTTTCAGGTACATCAAGAAATACCTTGTTGGCTGCCGCAGCATAACGGCTTGTCTGGTAAATGGTGGAGTTTGCCGAGGCATCAAGGATCCCGAAGATGACGCCCTGGTCTTCAGTGGGTGCCAGTTCCCGGGCCGACATCTTGAACATAGGGACAGTCAGCAGGGACAGCAGTATCCAGACGATATATACGGCTGGACGGGTTTTGAGCGTAACATCCAGCCAGCGTCCGTAACCGTTTCTCAGTCGATTAAATCCACGGGCAATTCTGCCTGCCAGGCCATGGTCTTCCATTCCCGATTTCAACAGTTTTGCCGACATCATGGGAGAAAGGGTCAGGGCCACTATTCCTGAAATTGTTACCGCACCAGCAAGGGTCAGGGCAAATTCCCGAAAAAGAGCACCGGTGAGTCCTCCCTGCAGACCAATGGGAACATAAACGGCAACGAGCGTGATGGTCATGGCAACAATCGGCCCGACCAGCTCACGGGCACCCAGCAGAGCAGCATTAAACGGTGTCTCTCCGTTTGAGATATGGCGCTCAACGTTTTCAACCACCACAATGGCATCATCTACAACAAGACCCACTGACAGTACAATGGCCAGCAGGGTCAGCAGGTTAACGGTGAACCCGAAAATCTGCATCAAGAACACAGCACCGATTAGCGACAGCGGAATGGCTACAACAGGGATCAGCACCGAGCGCATGGAGCCTAAAAAAAGGAAAATAACCACCACCACGATGATCAATGTGTCGGCAAGGGTTTTCAGAACTTCATGGATGGCGTTGTTGATATAACTGGTTCCGTCATAGGCAACCCTGGCCTCCATACCAGCGGGCAACCCCTTGCTGATACTCTCCATCTCAATGCGGACCCGGTTGATAACATCAATGGAATTTGCATTGGGCAGGGGCCAGATGCCCATAAAGACGGCTGTTCTCCCAGAGAAACGGACCTCGGTATCATAATCCTCAGCGCCAAGCACTATCCGGGCAACATCCTCAAGCCGGACAATGGCCCCGGCCTGCCGCCGCAGTACCAGCTGTTTAAATTCAGCCACACTGTGCAGATTGGTATCAGCGGTCAGGTTGACCTGAATAAGACTGCCCCTGGTTCTTCCCAGGGCCGACAGATAATTATTGGCTGCCAGGGCCTGACGCACCTGAGCCGGGCTGATGTTTAATGCCGCCATCTTATCCGGATCAAGCCAGATCCGCATGGCAAAGGTTCGGGCACCAAGGATATCGGCCCGCTGTACCCCTTCCAGGGCTGAAAGTCGCGGCTGCACCACCCGAACCAGATAGTCGGTTATTTCGTTCTGCAGTAACACATCAGAGGTAAAACTGAGGTAAGCGGATGCGAACTTGGAATCCGCCGACTCAATGTTGATAATCGGGACCTCGGACTCGGGCGGCAGATCCCGTCGTACCTGATCAACCTTGGAGCTTATTTCAGACAAGGCCTTAATGGCATCGTAATTCAGCTTCAGCCGAACGCTGATGGTGGAAAGTCCCATGGCACTCTTGGACTGGATATAGTCGATACCATCGGCTGCGGCAATGGCCCGCTCCAGCGGGGTGGTGATAAAACCGCGGACAAGATCGGCACTGGCACCGATATAAACAGTAGTGACGGTAACCGTGGAATTTTCACTGCGGGGATACTGGCGGACATTAAGGGAACCAATAGCCTGCAGACCGGCTATGATAATAACAAAGCTTACGACCAGGGCCAGGACCGGCCGACGAATGAAGAGATCAGTAAATTGCATGGAAAGCCGTGTTACCTGTTGTCGAGTTCAGGACGTTCTTTGAACTCCGGTGCCAGGGTGTTGTTCACCATGGCCGGCTGTCCGTTGCGAAACTTGAACACACCGGTTGTTACCACGGTTTCCCCCTCTTTGAGACCGGTGGTTACGGTGATAAAATCGCCACGGGTACCCCCGGTTCGAATCACCTGCTTGCGCAGAACCAGACCTGCCTTGCCGCTTTTTTCGTCCTTTTTCTCATCCACCACAAAGACGGCATCACCATAGGGCGCATAGAGTACTGCAGTGGCCGGTATAATAAGGACCTGATTCTCTTCCGGCAGCAGTACCTTCACCTTTACAAACATACCCGGCCTGAGTTTTTCATCGGCATTAGCGACGGTAGCCTGAACCTTAATATTACGGTTTGTCGGATCAACACCCGGATTAAGGGCGGTAATTGAGCCCGCCAAAACCCGGCCGGGCAGGACATCGGTTGTTACCTGGATCACAAGTCCCGGCTCAAGACGGGCGAGATCCTGCTGGGGCAGAGAAAAATCAACAAATATCGGATCCATGGCCTGCAGCTCGACAATGCCGTCTCCGGCACTGAGTATCTGACCAAGATTTACCTGTCGAATGCCGAGCCGCCCGGAAAACGGGGCCCGAATGGTCTGTTTTTCTATCACGGCGCGAATCTCGTCCACCCGGGCTACGGCCTGTTTATACTCTGCCTCTGTGGTATCAAGACCGGAACGGGACATACTTTTTTTTGCGACCAGCTCACGGGCCCGGTCACGGTTAATCTTGGCCAGGGCTACAGCCGTTTGAGCCGAACGCAACTGTGCCTGCTCTGAAACAGTATCAAGACGAACAAGCAGATCTCCCTTCTGTACGGCAGTGCCGGAAGTAAAGGCAATCTCCACCACTTTGCCGGGCAGCTCTGCGGAAACAGTCACCCCCTGCACAGCAGAAAGCGACCCCACTGCCTTCAGGCTGGACTGCCAGGTCTTGGACTGTACTCCGGCAGTGGTAACAATGGCCGGAGGAAATGCCTTCTGCTTACCGGCATCAATCATCTTGCGAATCTGCAGGACCTTGATTCCGGCAACAGCACCTACGACCAGCAACAGGCCAAAAATTATGAGGGTTATTCGTTTTGCCATAAAAGATATGATACTGTTAAGAAAGGTGGGGACTCAATGAAAAATAAAATCAACGCCAAATGAGGCTCTACCAGCCAAGTTGTCGGCTTTGCCGGGATCAAACCTATCCAATAACATAGACAGTTTAAATGTGGACAAGTACAAGCCGCTCACTTAAAAGTCAATGGGTTTCTACCCGGTATGACCAAACATGGATAGGCCGGTCAAATTGACAGGACATGCAACAGAGCTCATTGTCGGGGTTCACTCACATCTCGATTTACAACGCTGAATTGAGGAAAGACAGAATATGAGCGAAACCCGACATTGTTGATGAAAAATCGTTCAACGCCGACCTAGTGCTATCTGACAGTATCAATCCACCTGCGAAGAGCAATAATCGTTTTTCACTCTTGATTTGCGTCATTCAATGTTTATTTTTGTGTATATGATAAATATGCTCTATTTTGAAGAATCAGGTGGGTGCACAATTTTTACAAAACCACTCACCGTAACTGTTCCGGAGTGATGCAAATCTGTACAGTTGGGCCTGTTAATTATAATAATTCCCATGTGAATCAGGCCTGGCTGTGCAGGGAAGCGAGGCACGAGACTCCGGAGATGGTTTTTTTGAACAGTTACGAAAAATCAATCTGAGAGGGAGACATGAAAGAGGCCGGGTTCTATACAAGCGGTAAAGAAAACAGTGTAATCTGTGAACTGTGCAACCATCATTGCCACATAAAACAGGGAAAACGTGGCATCTGCGGGGTGCGGGAAAACAGAGACGGGGTGCTGTTCAGCCTGGTCTATGGCAGGCTGATTGCCGAACATATTGACCCCATTGAAAAAAAACCACTGTTTAACTTTCTCCCCGGCAGCAGGGCATTTTCCATATCAACTGTCGGCTGCAACTTCCGCTGCCTCCACTGCCAGAATTACGACATCTCCCAATATCCGCATGCCCATAACGGGGAGATAGCCGGCACAGAGCGTACACCCGAGGCCGTGGTTGAAGAGGCGATTCGAACCGGGTGTGCAAGTGTCTGTTACACCTATGTGGAGCCGACCATTTTTTACGAATTTGCCTACGACTGTTCACTCCTCGCCCATGATCGGCAGCTGAAAAACGTTTTTGTCAGTAACGGTTACATGACTCCGGAGGTCACCCGTCACCTGGCACCGGTGCTGGACGGCATCAACATTGATATCAAAGGATATACTGATAATTTTTATAAAAAAGTCTGCGGTGCCAGGCTGCAGCCTGTTCTCGACAACGTTAAACTCATGCATGAACTCGGGGTATGGGTTGAGGTTACCACACTTATCATTCCCGGCTGGAACGACTCAACTGAAGAGTTACAGGATATTGCCAAATTTATTTATTCTGTTTCACCAACAATCCCCTGGCACGTGACAGCCTTTTATCCCACCTATAAAATGATGGACCGGGACCCCACGCCGGTGGCCACGCTCCGCAAGGCCCGGGAAATCGGTCTGGCAGAAGGGCTGCACTATGTCTATGAGGGCAACATTCCCGGCGAGGGAGGAGAAAACACCTACTGTCCGGATTGTGGTACTGAACTGATCAGTCGTCATGGCTTCAGTATCCGGCAGAACAATCTGAGGGATGGTTGCTGCAGCAAATGCGGCAAACAGCTTGCCGGGGTATGGAGTTGATAAAAAAATCCCCGGGCAGGGGGACTTCTCTTTAACGATGCTTGACTGGATCAAAAAACAAAAAGAGCGGATTACGAGCCCGCGTCTGGACTGGGTCCAGATCGAGGTGACCAGCCACTGCAATGCAGCCTGTATTTATTGCCCTCATACTGTGATAAAAGAGCGCCGGCAAAATGGTCATTTCCCTCTCACGCTCTTTCGCGACCTGCTTCCTTCGCTTGGCCACACGAATATGGTATTTTTACAGGGATGGGGGGAACCTCTTCTTCACCCGGACCTTTTTGAGATGGTGCGTCTCTGTAAAAATGAACAAAAGATTGTCGGCTTCACCACGAACGGCCTGCTGCTCAACAAAAAAAATATCCATACCATTGTTGATTTACAGGTTGATATCCTGGGAGTCAGTTTTGCCGGTACCACATCCACCACCCATAACCGAATCCGGAAAGGAACTGATTTTGATACTGCAGTTGCGGCTCTCGAATACCTGCAGCGCATCAAGACTGAAAAGAACATCACCAGGCCGGCTGTTCATCTTGCATATATCATGCTCGCCTCCAACGTTGATGAACTCTGTCGGATTACCGACTTAGCGAAAAGAACAGGCGCTGAGCAGGTGGTCGCCAGTAACTTATCCCTGATCCTGAAACCGGAGCTCTCTCAGGAAGCGCTCTTTAACAATCCACAGCGACTCAATGAGTACAACAGGATACTGGCAGAGACCAAAAAAAAGGCTGCCCACAGCAATATCCTGTTTGCTTACCGTACTCCCGTACTTGATGAGACCTCACAGGTTTGTCCGGAAAATGTCTGCCGGGCCTGCGTCATCAATATGGCCGGTGAGGTGGGGCCCTGTGTTTTCGCCAATCCAATTTCGTCGAAAAGCACAGGGAAGTTACAAGACAGGCAGATAGTCGCCATTTTCAAGGGAAGGCCCATTCCCCTGAAAACCTTTTCCTTCGGCAACATTAATGATAACGGGCTGAGCCGGATATGGCACAGTAAAAAGTACCGGGCCTTCAGAAAGGTCTATGAACCGGGGACCAATCCCGCAGCAGAGGAAGTTCCGCTCGAAATGCCGTCATCCTGTAAGACCTGCTACAAACGGTTACTGTCTTCCTGAATGGTTCCGTTCACGGTTGAACAGGTTATTTTGAAGCCCGTTCTCTGGCCAGTTCTTCAGGGTCCATGGTCCAGAAAGGTTTGCCGTTCTTGGTCAGCCGGACCTTTAGTTCAAAAAAATCTCCCTTCTTGATCTTGGAGGCCATGAATACGTCCTTGCCATCGATCTCGGCCCAGGAGCCTTTGACCTTGATCTTCTCCCCCCGTTTGACGCCGATGGAATCACCGAGAAACCATTTCGGTCCGATGTGAACCACTACTTTATCACCGTCGCCGTCCTTCATGATCAAGCCGACCCCGGGGGCCATCCCCTTCATGGGCACAACTTCTATTATTTTCTGCACATACCCCTTCAGTTTATCCAGCTCCGAGGCCTGATACAGGTTGTTATAGGCGCCGTCTTCCTGCCAGCCACCCATATCCTTGCCTTGTCCGAATACAATTCCACTGGAAAACAGAAATACACAACAGATAACAACACTGAAGATACGATGGTTATACATGGCAGCCTCTTTACAGTTTTCGTTTATCAATAACCCTTTTTGATTTCCCTTCCGAACGTTCAAGCGTTTTTTCTTCCACCAGCTTGACATTGACTCCAATACCCAGTTCAGACGACAGTTTGGCCTTAATATGATCCACCATCTGCCGCTGCATCTTCATCTGATCAAAGAACAGGGACTCGTTGACCTCCACCAGCACAGTCACCCTGTCGTTATGATTTACGCGTTCAATGATGATCTGATAATGTGGTGCAGTGCCTTCAATCTCAAAAAGAACCTTTTCAATCTGGATGGGAAAGACATTGACCCCTTTAATAATCAGCATATCATCGGTACGCCCCATGATCCGCTGCATGCGGGTAAAGGTACGGCCGCAGGGACAGGGTTCGGGGATGAGCCGGGTGAGGTCACGGGTCCGGTAACGGATCATGGGAAAGGCTTCTTTGGTCAGAGTGGTCACCACCAGTTCTCCCACCTCACCCGGTGGCACAGGTTCCAGTGTATCCGGATCAATGACTTCCAGCAGGAAATGATCTTCGCTGATATGCAGACCGTTGCACTGCTCACACTCACCTGCCACTCCGGGGCCCATGACTTCGGAAAGCCCGTAATTATCCGTTGCCCTGATACCCATTTTTTCATTGATCTCATGACGCATGGCCTCGGACCAGGGCTCAGCCCCGAACAAGCCCACCCGCAGGGAAAGATCTCTTGGATCAATGCCCTGCTCCATCAGGGCGTCGGCAATGATCAGGGCGTAGGACGGGGTACAGACCAGGGCAGTGGTCTTAAAATCCTGCATGATCTGAATCTGGCGTTTGGTATTGCCGGCCGAGATGGGAATTACCGACGCCCCCAGTCGCTCAGCCCCGTAATGCAGCCCGAAGCCGCCGGTAAACAGGCCGTAGCCGAAGGCAATCTGAATGACATCATCCTTGGTCACCCCGGCCCCGGTAAGGACTCGAGCCACCAGATCAGACCAATTTTTCAGATCGTTTCTGGTATAGCCGACAACCGTGGCAAGGCCGGTGGTACCAGATGAGGAGTGAATCCGGACGATTTCTCGCTGCGGAACGGCAAACAGGCCGTAGGGATAGTTATCCCGCAGATCCTGCTTGACGGTGAAGGGCAGCCGCCGTAGATCATCCAGAGACTTGAAATCATCGCAATTGATTTTAAGTTCTGCAAATTTTTTGCGGTAAAACGGCACATGGTTTTCCACCCGGTTCAAAGTGGACTGAAGACGTTCCAACTGCAGTTGTTCCAGGTCTTTCCGGGCCATACATTCTTTTTCAGGTTCCCAATACATATTGATACGTTAGGTTAAAGTTTAGTAATTTCACAAAAAATGGTGCCAAAACGCCAGGATCTCCGATAGCTACACTCGGTGATGACGATCATATTTGCAAGCAACTCCGTCATCCGGGCATGTTGTCAGCCGGAGATAGCATAGACTTTGATCCATAAAATAAGGTACAGCAACTTGTCACTACTTATTGTGAAGTTATAATCCACAGGTAATGCCACAATTGTACTCTTACCTGAACAGTTACGTTTAGTTAGTTACAAGCCATGTAACTTCTCAATAAGTAGTGGTAAAATGCCTGGATCCCCGATAACTACATTCGGGGATGACGATCGTAATTACCTGCAACTCTCCGTCATCCTGACATGTTATTAGCCGTGATCCATAAAGTAAGATACAGCAACTTGCCACCCCTTATTGAGAAATTACCAAGCCATAAGGGCTGTTCAGTTGAGGAATCAGACAAGCAGTACCGGACAGCGCACGTTGTGCAGCACATAATTGGCCACAGATCCGAACAGCACATCACGAATCTCCCCCCCACCTTCATGGCGGCCAATGACCAGGAGATCAAATTCCTGGTCGTTGGTAATATGGGTTATAATCATGCGGGGTTCACCTGTTTCCAGCATCAGGTTACAAACATATCCAACCTCCTGCAACTGCACATGGTATTTTTCGAGCAGTCTCTCCCCTGCCTTCATCGCGTTCTCTTTTACCATATCAAGCTGGAAGTCAGGGATCATCCGATAGGCCAGCTGCTTCTGGTTGATGACGTAAAGCAGGTTCAGAGAACGGGGAAAACGCTGTCGCTGCTCGATAACGTATTCGATCGTTGCCTGGGCTGTCGGTGAATCATCAACAGGGATAAGAATTTTTGGTTCCATTTCATCCTCCACAGTGGATTGTCGCTTGGCTGACGCTATATCAGCTGAACTAAAAAGTACGCCCTGCCCCGGGCTTTAACTATTGGTTGTCTTTCAGGGCATCAAATAAGTTGATACCGTCTATTGATGGTGCGCACAGCGAACCTTTTTTGAGTATCAACTCAACTGCTGAAGACTATAGTCATATGTGAACACTTTTCATTTTTCTGTGACACAATAAATCGGGCGAAAAGGCAATGTTACAAGGTAGCCTTTGATTATTCTGATTATTGACCATACCCGTATACCAGTCTGGGAAGCAGCAGGGCAAGATCCGGTGTAAAGGTCAGAATCAGCAAAATGATGATCTGGATAATCAGGAACGGTAACACAGCCTTTGAGACGTAGACGATATTCCTGTCCACGGTTGCCCCGGCAATATAGAGACTGACTCCAAGTGGAGGAGTGCAATAGCCAATACCGAGATTGATAGTCATCAGCAGACCGAAGTGCATGGTATCAATACCAAACTTACTGAGTAGTGGCAGAAAAATTGGAGTAAGAATAAGTGTTGCCGATATGATATCCATAAACATACCGATAAACAGCAAGATGAGATTAACCGAGAGCAAAAAAACCCATGGTGAAGAGATGTTCTCCACCACTACCGTTGCTATTTTACCGGGAATCTGTTCGAAAGTCAGATATTCTCCGAAAACCGAGGCCCCGGCAACGATCACCAGCAGGGTCGCCGAGGTGATGGCGGATGAGACAACAACCTTCTTAATATCACTGATTTTCATGTCCTTATGGATGACAATTTCCACAAAGAAGGCGTAAAAACAGGCAACAACCGCTGCTTCGTTGGCAGTAAAAAGTCCGGAATAAATCCCCCCGAAGATGAGAAGCGGCAGACAAAGTGCCCAGACACTTTCTTTCAAGACCTTAAAGATTTCACGCAGAGACGGCCGCTCTTTTCGGGTCATTCCCATCCTCTTGCAGACAAACCATGAGTAGCCGGACATGGCAATGATGATGAGAAATCCGGGGATAAATCCGGTAAGGAAAAGAGCTTCCAGCTGGTCATTGCTTACCATGGCGTATAAAATCATGGCAATGGAAGGCGGAATAATCACACCGAGAATGGGCGCCGTGGTCATAACACCGACTGCGAACTTTTCGTCGTAGTTGTTTTCAATAAGGGCGGGAATCATGAACCCGCCGATGGCCACTACGGTAGCCACTGTGGAGCCGGAGATGGCGCCGAAAAAACCGCAGGCAAGTACTCCGGCCATGGCCAGGCCACCGGGAAGAAATCCGACCAGGACATTGGCGGTCTTGATGAGTTTTGCCACAATCGAGCCTTTGGTCATGATATTGCCGCACAGAACGAAAAACATCACCACCACCAGGGCAAACTTGTCCATGGAGCGATACAGCACTTCCACCACAATCTGTGGATCAATGCCGACCATGTAGACCAGCCCCAGGGTCCCGGTAAAGAAAAGTGCCATGAAAACCGGCATGGTAGAGGCGAGACATCCGAGCAGGACGGCAAAAATAATGAGGTACCCGTTATCCATGATCATTTGCCCCTGTAATATCATTGACGCCGTACCAGTCTTCGTAGGCGACGATGAGCGTGCGGATGAACATCATCACCCCCATCAGCGGCAGAACAGCATAAAAAATCCATTCCGGAATCCTGAGTGTTGCCGTCAGCGCATACTCATCAGCGTACATCATGAGCGTCATCTGCATACCCAGATAAATAATAACCACGGAAAATACCAGTACTGCAATATTCGATAACATAGCCAGCGGTTTTTTCAGGACCGGAAGCATCTGCGGCAGGGCATCAATACGGATCAGCGAACGACTGCGAATTGCTGCAATACAGCCTATATATGTAGAAAAATAGATAACCTTGCGCACCACCTCATCTGACCAGTACAGGCTGTATTCGTTGGTCGCCTTGCGCAAAACAACGTTGGCCATGGCCGTCAACAGGGCAATGACAACGGCAGAGAACAGTACCCACTCCTCAAAAAAGAGAAAAATGCGATCTATTTTGATAAAAATTTTTTTCAACATTGGCTTTCCGGACAAATAAAAAAAGGGTCGATGATTTCCATCGACCCTTAATTAACTGGCTCAAGTACTTTACAACCGACAGGACGGCAGTTATTTCCCGAGAGTAGCCTGAACCTTGGCAAGGTAATCAGGGCCAATCTTCTTGCCCCATTTCTTGAGAACCGGCTCGGCCTCTTTTTTCAACTTATCTACATCAGCCGCACTGAGCTGATAGAATTGAACGCCGGACTCTTTGGCCTTGGCAATCTGGGTATCATGCTGTTTTCTGGTCAAAACACGAGTTTTTGCACTTTCTTCGTGAATAACATTAAGAAATGTTTCCTGCAGGTCCTTGGGCAATTTGTTCAGCCAACGTTTGTTAACCAGATGAACAAAGAGTCCCTGGGCATAGTTAAGTTCGGTGAAATTCTTGGCAATGGTAAATTTCTTGGTGATGTTGCAGACAATAGCGGTATGATCAAGGCCGGTGATAACGCCGGTCTGGAGCGCCTGGGGTACATCCGGCCAGGGCATAACCGTGAACTTGAGGCCCCAGGCCTTGTAGGTGTCTGTGTTGACCGGTGCTTCAGCAATCCGGAAGTTGATGTCCTTTGCATCGGCAAGGGTTTTGACCGGCTTGGTCGTGGCCCATCCGTACAGTCCATAGCCGGTGATATCGGCAACCAGCAGGCCCTGCTGTTGGGCACCGTTGGCAAAGGGTTCCCACAGCTCGGGGGTGTTGCGGAAGGTATCGAGCTTGTCGAAAGTATCCACAACATAAGGCAGATTCACGATGCCGAGCCTGTCGGAGACGTTGGCCGCGGCAACAGAAGAGGAAAGCATTCCCTGAACCGCACCAAGTTTAAGTTTACTGATAACGTCTTTTTCCCCACCAAGCTGCGCAAGCGGACGAAAGTCCACATAAATACGGCCATTTGTCTTTTCCCAGACAGCATCACGAATCCTGTATCCTACAGCAACACCTTCAATCACCGGATGAGAGATATTGGAAAGGATATAGGTGTATTCCGCTGTGCTTGGGTCGAACTTGGGCTTCCAGGCCGCAAGCGGATCATCTTTAGCAGCTGCAAATGACGCAACTGCAAGCACAAGGGCCATCAGGATCAGGGTAATACTTTTCTTCATCTCTTCATTCTCCCATAGTGTTGGAAATATCTGTTTCGCCGTTTCAATATCTTGTCCGGCAACAAAAAGAATTTAAATTACATGGTAACTGTTCAGGAGCACCTCATCTTCGTCCATTTAAGCCTGTTCGAGTAACACAAGTACGCTTCACAGTCTTAAATGAACAAATCTAAGGCACTCCTGAATAGTTACAGTCTGCGGTATTGCGTAAATTGTGCTCTTACCTGAATAGTTACATTACATGAAAGTGATCTTCAAGGCAGTGATTCTTGAATCTCTTTCCTTGTTCGTTGTCGCTGCGATCTTAAAATCTGGTCCAGCCATGCTGGTTACATTGGCCACAGGGGGGACGATCTTGAACATTCTCTTTACCATATCTATCCCGGCAAATCAATCAGGTGGCAGTGAAAGTTCCTGCTGCTCATTATCTCGTGCCTGTCCATAAATGGCCTTTCTGAGTCTCGCGAGCTCGCTTACCTTGCCCGATTTCTGCGTCGCTACGAAAAATAAAATGCTCACATATGCCTGATATGCTGGGATTTTTTATTTTTCCATGCTCCTTAAACTCGAACAAAAATCTCATTTCCGGACAGATACTATCTCACGTAAGCCCACTGGTAGTATTCTCCGGAATACAGCTGAAAAAACCGGCCTCCTGCAGGCAGGCTACAGAGCACAGATCTGTGCACCGCTTAAAATTGTAAACTCTGCCTTCTGCAGGGCCGCAATTGCCTTATCCATATCATCAAATCGAAAAATAAGAACTGCGTTTTCGCCGGACTTGTTGACAAAAGCGTACATATACTCCACGTTCAGCCCTTCGGTCTCAGCAGTTTTGAGCACACTGGCCAGGCCTCCGGTCCGATCAGGGACTTCAACAGCAATTACATTGGTTTTTCCAACTGTAAAACCGTTTTCCTTAAGGACCTTCTTGGCCTCGTCCACCTTGTCGACAATAAGCCGCAGGATACCGAAATCAGCTGTATCGGCAACAGACAGGGCCCGGATATTTATATTATGTTCAGCCAGCACACTGGTGATCTCGGCCAGCCTGCCTGATTTATTTTCCAGAAAAACAGCAATCTGTTCTACACGCATGACAAACCCTCCAAAGGGTAGGTTTAGAGTTTTGAGTTCCGGGTTACAATTTTCTGGTTCCGGAATTACAGCTTCCGGTTATCAATAACCCTCTGGGCCTTTCCTTCGGAACGTTTTATTGTTTTCGGCTCCACCAGTTTTACCGCACAGGTAACGCCAAGCAGATCTTTAATCTCGACCTGAATTTTTTTGGTCAGGTTCTCCAGCACTCTGACCTCATCGGAAAAGACCTTGTCACTGACTTCCACCAGAACGGACATGGTATCCAGGTTGCCCTGGCGGTTGACCTCGATCTGGTAATGAGGTTCAACCCCCTCAATGCCCATCAGAACATGTTCAACCTGGCTGGGGAAGACGTTGACGCCCCGGATAATCAACATATCATCGGTTCGGCCTGTAACCTTTTCCATCCGCACCAGGGTACGTCCGCAGGCACACGGCTCGGCATATAAACGGGAAATATCTTTGGTTCGGTACCTGATAATGGGAAAGGCCTCCTTGGTCAGCGTGGTAAAGACCAGTTCGCCGGCCTCGCCGTAGGGCAGCGGTTCAAAGGTATCCGGGTCCACGATCTCGGGAAGAAAATGGTCTTCCAGGATATGCATGCCGTGTTCCGACTGCAGGCATTCCATGGCAACACCCGGGCCGATCACCTCGGACAGGCCGTAAATATCAACCGCTTTGATGCCAAGTTTATGCTCAACCTCATCCCGCATGTTCTCACTCCAGGGCTCGGCACCGTGAATGCCCACCCGAAGTTTAAGGTCTTCCGGCGATACGCCGACATCGGCCATGGCATCAGCCAGGTTCAGGGCATAAGACGGGGTGGCCAGCAGGACCGTAGAGCCGAAGTCACGCATAATCGTAATCTGGCGTTTGGTATTACCGCCGGAAACCGGAATAACTGTTGCGCCGATATGCTCAATGCCGTAATGAGCACCAAGACCACCGGTAAACAGACCATAGCCATAGGCATTATGGACCATATCACCTTTCGTTACCCCGGCCATGGCCAGGGCTCTGCCCATGACCGAGGCCCACATCTCAATATCTTTGGCAGTATAACCGACAACCGTTGGTTTACCTGTGGTACCTGACGAGGCATGGACACGAACCACTTCATCCATGGGTACGGTAAACAACCCGAACGGATAATTATCACGCAGATCATCCTTGGTTGTAAAAGGCAGTTTTCGCAGATCAGCCAGGGTCTGAACATCAGCAGGCTTGACCCCGGCCTCATCCATCTTTGCCCTGTACGGAGCCACGGTTTTATAAACCCGGTGCACCAGTTTCTGCAGCCGTATCAGCTGGATGCACTCCAACCCCGGCCGCGGCAGCGTTTCTATTTCTTCCCAGTTCATTACCACTCCTCCCCCTGTTCTTTTAACTCCGGATGAACAGGGATAAACTTGGATTTAGGGTTTGATAAAAAATAACTTCGTAGAGATGTGTAGACAATGTGACATATACTAGGTCGATCTGATTGAGTGAAACCCCAGGCGTAGCAGGGCTACGTCGAGGATTTCGCGATTGAAGATCGGCCAAATATATGTTGCAGTCTCTACTCAGAATGTGAAGTTATTTTTGATGGCACCCTTAAGTTATAATGGTTACGTAAAGACTAACTGTACACCAGTTTACGACCCATCTCAAAGGCCTGCTTATTCACCTCACGGAAGGCCTCTTTAACGCGGGTGTCAATTACATCCAGAAAAACCTGTTTATTCACGGACAGAAAATTGGACATGGCACCGACCATGGCCACGTTGGCCGTGCGCAGCTCACCCACTTCGCGGGCCACGGCAAAGGCATCGAGTGCAACCACGTTAATACCGCGTGAGGTCAACTCGTCCAGGACGTCATCGGGATAAGGCATCTTGCCCATGGCAACCGCCGGGGGCAGAATTTTTTGCGTGTTGACCACCACGGCGCTGTCTTTATGCAGATAGGGCAGGTAGCGGGCCGCCTCTAAAATCTCGAAGGCCACCAGGATATCGGCTGTCCCCGGTTCAATCAAGGGCGAATAGACCCGTTCACCATAGCGCAGATGGGCCTCAACAGACCCGCCGCGCTGGGCCATACCGTGCACTTCACTCTTTTTCACATCAAATCCGGCTTCAAGCTGGGCATAGGCCGTCAGCTCGCTGGCCAGCAGAATCCCCTGTCCGCCCACCCCGGAAAACAGTATATTACCACTCTGTTTCATCAGTTTGCCTCCCGCTTTGTAATAGCATCAAACTTACACAGGCAGGCGCACTGGCCGCAGCCGTTACACTGTACTTCCGTGATCTCGGCATACCCTTTCTGTTTTTCTTTATAACCCCGCTCAACAGCCTCTTCTTTTGTCAGCGGATGCCAGCTGATGGCCGGGCATCCCAGACGGATACAGGCGGTACAACCGGTGCAGTTATCAAAGTTCGTATAATAGACCGGTTTTTTGCGCTTGATCTCTTCCGGCAGCAGCACGCAGGGTGCACGACTGATGATAACCGACGGCTCGGTAGATGCAATCTCTTCCTTGAGCACCTTGCGGCCGGCGTCAATATCGTGCGGATTAATGACAACCACCCGTTTGACACCTACAGCCTTGCATAACTGTTCAAGGTTAATGGCATTGGCCGGTTCGCCCTTGATATTCTTACCGGAGGCAGGATTATTCTGGTGACCGGTCATAGCCGTAATCCGGTTATCCAGGATAATTACCGTGGCATATGAATTATTGTAGACCGTGTTAAGCAGTCCGGTAATACCGGAATGCATAAAGGTGGAGTCACCAAGAACAGCAACCAGTTTACCCTCGCCTTCCTTGCCCAGGGCCTTGGCCATACCGTGGGCAACAGTGACGGATGCACCCATGCAGACGCAGGAATCCATGGCCGACAGCGGCGGCAGAAAACCCAGGGTGTAACAACCGATGTCACCGGAGACAAAGACATCTTTCATCCGGGAGAGGCCATAAAAAATACCACGATGCGGGCAGCCGGCACACATGTTCGGCGGCCGCATGGGCAGATCAAGCGGTGCAAACAGCTCTCCAACAGAATCAGGATCAATGGCCGTGCGAACAATAAAGGAGTTCAGCTCACCCTGATCGGGAATCAGATCCTTGCCATGACAGTCAATGCCCATGGCCTTGATATGGGTTTCCAGAAAAGGATCAAGTTCTTCCACGATAAAGAGTTCATCCACGGAATCGGCAAAATCGCGGATCATCTTCTCGGGCAGCGGCCAGACCATACCCAGTTTCAGTACTGCGGCCTCCGGAAAGGCTTCCTTTACATAGTTATAGGGTGTGCCGGAGGTGATAAAACCGCGCTTGCGATCGCCGTCTTCCAGCCGGTTTTCCGGTAAAGTCTCGGCCAGTTCACGGGCAGCGGCCATCCGTTTTTCAACCTCGACTCTGCGTATGCGGGCATTACCGGGCAGCATGACAAATTTACCCGGCATCTTTTCAATGGTTCCCGGGCTGACCTCAATCCGTTTTCCCTTCCTGACCACCCCCTTGACATGAGCAATCCTGGTGGTAATCCGGTACAGGACCGGCGTGTCCAGCTGTTCGCTCAGGTTATAGGCCCGGGCCAGCATTTCCCTGGCCTCGGCAGGATCCGAGGGCTCAAACATGGGCAGCTTGGCGGCAAAGGCGTAGTTACGGTTATCCTGCTCGTTCTGGGAGGAATGCATCTGGGGATCATCGGCGTCAAGAACCACCAACCCGCCACGACCACCGGTATAAGCGGCTGTGAACAGGGGATCGGCGGCCACATTCAATCCCACATGCTTCATGGTAGCCAGAGCCCTGACACCTGCAAAAGATGCGCCGATGGCAACCTCAAGGCCCACCTTTTCGTTGGGTGCCCATTCGGCATAAACCCCTTCATAGCGGGCCAGGTTACCCATAATCTCGGTTGACGGGGTGCCGGGATAACCGGAAGCCACCTGGACACCGGCTTCCCAGGCACCAAGTGCAATGGCCTCATTTCCGGAAAGCCAGAGTTTATTATCGTTACTGTCAAAAGCCACAGTTTGCTCCTTACTGTCAGTTGATTTTATCTCCATCACCGGTAACCCGGCGGAGTTCATAAACTATCATCATTACTCCATCCGCTGGTCTGCAGGCAATATTTTTTTTAAAAAAGCGTGTCTGGATATATCCATTTATGCCGCATTCGGTATAATGAAGAAAAGAGACAACGAATGCAGCAGACTGAGGCAGACCATCCCTGTTTCCCCCTGATTCTACTTTAAACCAACTACGTACAAGGCCGATAAATGGATAATTTCAGCTACCAGCCCCCCTTTCCCCTTGGCCCGGACAAGACAGCATATCGTCATATAGAAGGTTCGGAACACTTTGTTTCCACAGAATCCTTTGCCGGTACCGAGATGCTGAAAATAGCACCGGAAGGCCTGCAGGAACTTGCACGACTGGCCATGCATGATGTGTCGTTTTTTCTCCGTCCGGATCATAACCGACAGGTGGCAGAAATACTGGCTGATCCCGAAGCCTCCGACAACGACCGTTCCGTGGCCCTGGCCATGCTGCGCAATGCTGAAATCGCCGCCCACGGCGTGCTGCCCATCTGCCAGGACACGGGCACGGCCATAATCATGGCCAGGAAAGGTCAGCAAATCTGGACCGGGTGCGACGACGCCGAGTTCCTGTCAGCGGGCATCTATGCCACCTATCATGATGAAAACCTGCGCTACTCACAGACAGCGCCCCTGACCATGTATGAAGAGGTCAACACCGGCGACAACCTGCCGGCCCAGATCGACATCTACGCCACCACCGGCAACGAGTACTGTTTTCTATTTGTGGCCAAGGGCGGTGGAAGCGCCAATAAGAGCTACCTGTACCAGAAGACCAAGGCAGTCCTTAATCCGGCTGCACTCAAAACTTTTTTAACCGACAAGATGAAAACGCTCGGCACGGCCGCCTGTCCTCCCTATCACATCGCCTTTATCATTGGCGGCACCAGTGTGGAGGCCAACCTGAAACTGGTCAAACTGGCCAGCACAAAATACCTGGATGACCTGCCGACCAGCGGCAACAGACAGGGCCGGGCCTTCCGTGACCCGGAACTGGAGCAGGAACTGCTGCAGGAGGCATGGAAGTTAGGCATCGGCGCCCAGTTCGGCGGTAAGTACTTTGCCCATGACATCAGGGTCATCCGGTTGCCCAGGCACGGGGCCTCCTGCCCCATCGGCATGGGCGTATCGTGTTCCGCCGACCGGAACCTGAAGGCAAAAATCAACAGCAGGGGATTCTGGCTGGAAGAACTGGACTACAATCCCGGCCGTTTGATCCCGGATGCGCTGCGCAATGCAGGGGACAGCAAGGCCGTGACCATAGAC
>WFRY01000418.1 GCA_015486315.1 Desulfobulbaceae bacterium | reverse complement strand
GTCTTGATGATGTTTATTAAAAATATCACCGGACCTTTACAGCATATGATTGAAAAGTCCAATGAAATTTCCAAAGGGGACCTCAGTCAGACAATTCATATAGACTCAAATAATGAATTGGCTGATCTGGGAGGCGTTATAAATGACATGTCAAGCAACCTCCAGGAAATTAGTCTTTTTTCCCTGAATACCACCATCACCGGCAAAAAATTGATCAGCGACGCAACCGCTCTCCTCGACCAGAGTACGCTGCAACCGGAAGTGTTGCTTGAGATCAGGGAAAAACTGACAGAACTCGATACCGAACTGACGACATTAAAAAGTATAGTGGACTGTTTCAAATTCTACTCCATCGATCAAAGCCCACATGAGTAGTTTCTGCCTGGCTTTCCCTATGGGAATTCTGATCGCAATGGTCTCTTCAATAGTCGGTATCGGCGGGGGAATTCTCTGGATGCCGCTGCTTCTGCTCATTTTCAAATTGAAACCGGAGGCGGCAGTTCTCACATCACTCATGATTCAGAGCGTCGGCATGGGTTCAGGGAGTTTCGCCTACTTCCGCAGTCGGCAGGTCGATTTTAAACTGGCCCTGCTCATGCTGGCTGTCACGCTTCCGGGCATTCTTGTCGGATCCTGCATAACCCAAAAGATAAGCACGGCTAATATTGAGCTAATCCTCGGCCTCCTGGCGATGACAACAGCCTTTCTCTTTGTTTCATTCAACCACAAGTATGACAATATCGGGCTCAGGCGCGTAGAGATAGCCAGGGTCAAACCATATATGCCCCTCCTCTCTCTTATGTCAGTTGTCAGTGGAATGCTCAGCGTCAGTATCGGGGAATGGGTAATTCCGCTGATGCACAGCAAAATGAATCTGCGCATGAGTACCGCTATCGCCACAAGCATCACCACAATTTTCGGTATCTGTCTCATAGGTTCGCTGATCCATTTTACATTAGGCGGCGGACCGCATTGGCAGGCCTTAGCCTGGGCCGCTCCTGGAGTCCTGGTCGGCGGCCAGATTGGGCCACGTATCTCCGGACGTATCAATGAAAGAGTATTAAAAGAACTTTTTATCTTTATTCTTACATTGGTTGGTATTCACTTGATCTATAACGCATTATAAACTCTATTTAAGTGAATTCAGACAAGGGAGCCTCTATTTTTGTAGATGTTCACAGGGCAGCGCATCATCTGCGTTGTCGAAGGCTGGAAGTACGCCATCGCCCGCTCCGTCTTGCATCTACAGTACCCTGTGAACATCTACAGACAGAGGCATTGCGGAAAATCGGTCCTGTTCATTCCGGTAAATTATTACTAATTTTTACTGCTGGAGAATAAAATGAAAAAAGTATTACTCGTTATCCGTGACGGCTGGGGCTACAGGGAGTCCGCTGAAGACAACGCCATTTATCAGGCAGAAACTCCTAATAATGACAGATTCATGAAGGAATATCCCCACACTCTGCTGGACGCATCCGGAGAAGCGGTAGGTCTTCCCAAGGGATACCAAGGCAACTCCGAAGTCGGCCACATGACTATTGGTTCGGGAAGAATTATCTATCAGTCCCTGGTCAAGATCAACCAGTCCATAGAGAACGGAACCTTTTTCAAAATACCTGAATTTAAAAAGGCCATAGAAAACTGTAAAGAGAGAAATGGAACTCTTCATATTATCGGCCTTTTGCAGACACAGGGGGTCCACAGCCATATGGATCACCTGTTCGCCTTGCTGGACCTGTGTCGCAGAATGAATTTCACCAACGTACTCATTCATGCCATTACGGATGGAAGAGACGCCCCTGTCACCGAGAGCATAAAACATATAGAGGCCCTGCAGAAAAAGATGAAAGAATTAGGTTTTGGCAGAATCGCCACGGTAACCGGACGCTATTATGCCATGGATCGGGATCAAAGGTGGGAACGCACCAGAAAGGCCTACGACTGTATCGTTCGTGCAGAATGCCATGGGAGTTTTACAGATGCCCTTGAACAGGTAAAAAAATGCCACGCCGATGGTGAAACAGACGAGTTCATCCTTCCGAGGGGCATGGAAGGCTACGGAGGCATACATAATGGAGACAGCGTAATATTTTTCAATTTCAGAACCGACAGGCCCAGACAGCTCACCAGGGCCATGATAGAGGAAGACTTCAGCGGATGGAACCGAAAACCCCTGGATATCTTTTTCGTAAGCATGACCCAGTACTACCAGCCGATGAACGGCGAGGTGGCATTTAAGGAGCAGTCACTTAAAAACCTGCTGGGAGAAGTAATCAGCAGGCAGGGATTGCGGCAGCTGAGGATAAGTGAAACCGAAAAATATGCCCATGTAACCTTCTTTTTCAACGGCCAGCGTGAAGAACCGTTTCCAGGGGAAGACCGCATCATGGTCAATTCGCCCAAGGTAGAGACTTATGACCTCAAGCCTGAAATGAGCGTCTATGAGATAAAGGACAAACTCATTGAACAGATAAATACAGACCGGTATGCCTTCATAGTAACAAACCTGGTCAATTGCGACATGGTGGGGCACACAGGGATAACAAAGGCCATAGTCAAGGCCGTGGAAGCGGTTGATGATGCTCTCGGCCAGATTGTAAGGGCGGCCCTTGCACATGACTATCATGTACTGGTATTTGCAGATCACGGAAACGCCGAAGATCAGACCCCGGAGTGGAGGACCAGTCACACCACGAATCCTGTACCATTTATCTTGATTTCCGAAAGCAGAGAACTGAAAAACGCCTCCCTGAAAAGTGGAAAAGGACTCAGAGACATAGCACCCACCGTTCTGGATATCATGAAGATTGAACAGCCCGAAGAAATGACCGGGGAAACTATCATTGAATAGATCGGCTGTTTTTCATCTGATCGAAATTGATTCTTAACAATATCGGAACCGGCGCTGACGCGGTAAACTTGTGCGGGCCGCTTGTGATGCACATTGTTCGATTATAAAAATATCTTTACTTGTACAGATAGCTGGACAAATTCACGCAAAATGCATTATACTTGTACAGTAAGTGATACAAGTCTGGAGGACGTCATGAGAATTGTCAATTTTAGCGAAGCAAGAAACAATTTAAAGTCTGTTTTAGATCAGGTCATGGATGATGCTGATTATACAATAATAACCCGCCGTGATTCGGAAGATGCAGTTGTTATGTCATTAGAGACCTTCAACAGTTTTATGGAGACCTTTCATCTCCTAAGATCACCCGCTAACGCCGCCCACCTTGCAAAATCTATCGAACAGTATAAAGAAGGAAGTGTTCAAAAAAGGGAACTACTGGATGAGTAGGAATGTAAGCTGGACTGATGAAGCTTGGAAGGGATATATTTATTGGCAATCACAAGGCAAAAAGACACTCAAGCGAATTAATAAACTGATTAATGATATTATGAGGCAACCGTTTCAGGGTATAGGAAAACCAGAACCGCTGCGAGAGAATCTGTCTGGTTTTTGGTCAAGGCGAATTGATGATACAAATCGACTCGTATATGCAGTTGATGATAATTTTATTACTATTATTTCATGTAGATATCACTACTGAATATTGGGGAAAATCGGGTTCTACTGGAACTTCTACACAGTTGCGCTAATGACCTTCAGCAGGAGACGAAAATAGACGCGGACGAAAAACGAATTCACGCAATTTTAGGCGACGATAACGCACGCACACTACGCAACGCGGAACGTTACCGGCAATATCTACTCAAGCATCTTTCCCTGCCCATCGTCGTAACCGGAACCGAGGACTTCCCGTGGGAAGAACCATACGTCTTAGGCGGGTGGGACGAGGAGGAGTATAAAGAACGTAAAAAAACGAACCCGTCGTACACTGATACCTTTGAGATCAGAGAACTGGCTCCCCCGAACCACTGGGAGGATGTCGTTGCCAAGGTGCGACGGCTTTCGGATGGAAAGAGGTTCAAAATCGGATTGTCGTGGCTTTGTTGTGAAGACGAAGACAACGATGCCCACACCCTGTTGGAGGACTATGGGGTCTGGCATACGAACTACTGAACTGCCGAACAAGATGGCGCTCGCATATTTTAAAAAGTCAACGGCAACCAAGTGTAAAATATTGTAAACAAGAGACGTCCCACCATGAGCTCAACCCGGACTGCAAATTGGCGCTGACATCGGGCTTAAAAGAGTGCGTTTGTCAAAGCTCGCAGGCCGGCGCTCAGAAACAGAGAAAGCTCTCTCAAAGAGACTTCCTTGCTGTCATAAGAAATACCGGAAACGCCTTTTCAACTCCCCGACACTCCTTATGTATGGTATGGGCAGTTAAGGTCCTGACGACTTCGAACCCTTTTTCCTTAAGGATCTTTCCCAGTTCCCGCCTGTCAAACCCGGTATGTGCAACTCCCGGAACATTCCCATGAAAATCCCCGTTCTCCAGGTCGAGGTCTGCTATGGCAAGCCATCCGCCGGGGACAAGGAGGTCATGAAAACATCTGATCAGTTT
>WFRY01000417.1 GCA_015486315.1 Desulfobulbaceae bacterium | reverse complement strand
TGGGTAACGTGCTGAGAAAAAGATAATTTTAATCATTGCCGGAGTGGTGAAACTGGTAGACGCACTGGACTCAAAATCCAGCGATCTTATGATCATGTCGGTTCGACTCCGACCTCCGGCACCAGCAAAAAATAAGGCTTTATCCCCGTAATAGTGGGGTAAAGCCTTTTTTGTTGCCTTTCGTGTTTTCCATGTCGCTTTCTTTCTTTTGCCATTTTATGCTATCTTTTTATAAATGAATGGAGCAAAAATGGAAAAATAAGCGCGGAATAAGTTATCTGGCGACTGTACGTCGATAATGGTTAAGTTATGATAGATTAATCGTAACTTTATTGTTACGGCGGCATACGCAGTTCTTGGCATTAAAGCCTGTAATGCCAAGAACTGCGATGCATCTATCGGGTAGCAAAAAAAGGTGTTTCGCTCATACAAAAAATTAAACTGGGGTATGCACTTGACTCCAGCACATGCCCTATCTTGTGGTTGATGATGTCTTTCTGGATTCCGGCCAACAGCATGCCTGGATGACGGATTTGAAGATAATTCTGATCGTTATCCCAAATGTAGTTATCGGGGATCCAGTCGTTTTATCACCATTTATTGAGAAGTTATGAGTTATCATCAATGCAGATTTTGTTAGATATTTTGTAACTGCTCACGGAGTACGTGATGAGGCTCCATAAACCATCGTATCCGTCAGGATAGACTATATATTGTGGTCACTTGAGCTAAGTGTATAACCCGGAAAATTATAATTTATAGAACGAATTTTCCATTCGTTAAGAAGGTTGTCTTTGGTAAGCGGTGCGTTGCACCATGTGTCGGGATACGCAAGTCCCGCCTTTTCATAAAGGGTAAATGGTTGATTACCGTTTTGCAAGGTGAGATTTTTTACTGCCTCACCCCAGCCATCACCGTAGGTATGACTGGCTGGATCGGGAAGTTCTCCCTTATCATTAGTGTCACCGTCCCCGTTCAGGTCAAGCGGAGCGAAATTTAAAATGTCAGCAGCTATAAGATGCTTCTGGCGATAGGAAGTATTCGTGGCATCCTCGTAGGTCATGGCCATTGACAGTATCTTGTCGAGCTTAGTCATATCATTACTTGAATAGACCGGGATACGCCCCACCGCCAGCTCACAGTACTGATCAGCGCCTTCAGTTTCCCTGTCACCAAAGTAGTCACCATAATAACCATCCCCGTCGTAATCCCAGGTTCCGGACAATTCGGCATAAAACATATCCGTTGGGACTTCAACCTGGTCACCGTTTTTATGCAGTACGGGCGGCTGGTTGCCGGCATATGGATAGGTCAGCATCATGGGAACTGAGATATGCGGATCGAAATCATCAAGATCCGGAGTCGGATCAGGATCGCCGATGAGCAGGACAGCATCAAGATCATGTCCCTACTCAAGCAGCCAGCTACGGATCTGGAGTGCACGGCGGGGTCCAGTACCACCTGTTTCATAATGATTGGCATCTTGGCCGCAACTTTCGGTAACCACTCTCACGTTGTAGCCCTTGGATTCCTTGAAAGCTATGTAATTAACCAGCTGGCTACTCTTGTGATAGATGTTATCGGTGGTGATAATCGCCATGGTCCTGGCCCATGGACTGGCTCCGGCGGCAGCAGCGGTAATATTCCCTTTTGCATCAGCATCCGGATAAAAAGTGGCAAGATCTTCCGAATTTACTGTTAATGCCTGCAACTGCTCAAGCTGATACCGTGTTGGGTTCTCTGTCTTTGCAAAATTTCGGGCTGATGATATTTTATTCAGTTCAGCTTCAAGTAAAACCTGTCCGCCCTGCAGTATTGCAGCATTTTTACCCACCGGATTATATCGCATTAGGGTTAACCGGACTTCAACGATATTCCAGTCATGGAACCGGCCTCTTCCCGTTATTTTCACCATCTTTCGAGGCTGCAAAACATCAGCGCTATAGGTTTTTATGTTCCTGCCATTTTTGATTAAAGCCGGATCTGCGGGACCCCAGTCGAGTATGTCCTTACCTCCTTCTATCGGGTAAGCAGCCGGCGGCGCGGGCATGATATCAAGAGTTTCCGTAATCGGTTCGAAAAGTGGGGTCTTCAGGCTGACTGTTACCTTGTCGAGTTCGGCATTCAGGGGCAGTAAAAAACGAACAGTGCGGGTTGGCAGCAGAGGATCACCCGGTTGACCGGAGAGTTGACAATTTTCTAAATTTGCTGACACACTACTGCTGTCGGAATTCTGTGTTATATGCAAGGAACCGGGATCCGCAAGATCAGCGGTAATTACAATATGGTCGTCGACTGTCTTGGAAAATGTTGAACGAAGCCCATTTTCAGTAAGGTTAAAAAAATGGGCGGAGGCTCTACAATGGGAATGGGACAGAATCCCATGCAGGCAATGGCAGCCTACCAGACAGATCCTGATCAGTATCCTACCTCAATGCTGCTGGACATGCTCAATGGAGATGAAGAGGATCAGGAAGAATATATTCCTCTCAACACCCAGGCATAACCAAAGAAACCGGCAAGCCTCTGCAGCCGGTCGCAACGAAAAGGACTCCAGGCGGCCGGCTTTACTCTCTTGTCAATCAAAGGTTCTGTACCGGCAGACGCAACTCAACAACAAGTCCTCCCTCTGGATGATTACGGGCTTCGATGCTTCCACCATGCATTAACACGGCCTGTTTTGCAATGGCCAGACCTATGCCATTCCCGCCGCTGTCCCGATCCCGCGACTCTGCCACCCTGAAAAATGGTTTAAAAATCTGCTCAAGCTTTTCCTCGGGCATACCAACACCATGATCCCTGATGCGTATTGTTACCTGCCCCTCATCCTGCACCACCTCAACTTCAACAGCTGTTCCGGCGGCAGTGTAGCGTAAACCATTGCGAATCACATTTTCCAGCGCCCTGCCGAGCATCTCCCTGGATCCCTGCACCATGGCATTATCAAGAGTTCCAGGCTGTACCCTTCGGTCAAGACCGGCTGCTTCAAAATTGGCATCGCCTGCGATCTCCTCAACCAGCTCCGAAACATTCACCTGTTCCTTTTCCTTATTGTCCACCCTTCCTTCAAGCCTGGTCAGGGTGAACAGCTGCCCGATCAGGTCATTCAACCTATCCGACTCTTTTTCAATTCGCAGCAAATAAGATTCTGCATTTTCCGGCTGCAGTCGAGCCAGTTCCAGCGACACATTCATCCGGGTTAATGGGGAACGCAGCTCATGGGAAATATCTCGCAGTAAGCGCTTCTGCGCTTCAATCAGAGATGCTATCCGCTCAATCATAGTGTTGAAATCCCTGCCCAAATCAGTAATTTCATCTTTCCGTCCGGGAGGCAGGGAAACGCGAACCGAAAAATCTCCCTTGGTCATCTGCTGAACAGCAGCACGCAGATGACGAACCGGGGCAGTCAGTGATCTGGCCAGCAGATAACAGCCGGTGGCAGCCACAAGCATCATGATAAGAAGCGGTAGCCCCAACGGGAAATGAAAAGAAAAGCCTTTAAACTGTTTCCGGTTCTGTATTCCCTGTGAAAAAGAAGGCGGCCAGGTGATTCGAGGAATAGTTCCCATCATAACAGTTTCTTTCCAGCCCGGAAGTTCAAGAGGCATTGCCACAATAATTTCTTTTTCCGTTATATTATATTGAACATCAGCAGAACGATGGACTGATTCAACAAGATCAGCCGCACCAGAGGGCAACTCCCTGCCGGAAATCGTACTGCTGTCCGCCTTGACTATATAGATATGGTCATCAGCATCCTGCTCAATCTCAAGCAGATAAGAGACAAGCTCCTGCACACCACCGGTTTCCAGTATTTTTGCTGCTGCAATCCCGGTCACCGACATGGTGTGGAGAACAGACTGGTACTGATGCTGCTCCAGACGATTTTTCAACCGGGCATAGGGACCAATCTGTGCCCAGTAGGAAATCGCAGCAGTGGTAACACTTGCCAGAAGGCTGATAAGCAGAAAACTCAAAAATATTTTAATGAAAAGGCTGCGCATAATCACGAATCCTTCAGGTTCAAGGTGTACAGATAGCCGACAGAACGGACGGTTTTAATCCGTTCCCTGTCATCTACCCTGTGACCAAACTTTTTACGCAGGCTGCTGACATGAACATCAATGCTACGATCAAAAACTTCCAACTCCCGACCCAGCACCTTCCGAGTCAGTTCGTTACGTTCCACTACCTTACCGGCCTGCTTCATCAGTTCATACAGCAGTGAAAACTCTACAGCCGTAATCCTGACATCCCGCTTGTTCTGTTTTACCGTTCGCGTGGAAACATCTATTGTAATATCATCAAGCTGAATCCTGGCAGGGGTGGTTTCTTCAACTTTTTCAGCAGATTGCACACGGCGACAGATTGCATGAATCCTGGCTGCAAGTTCACGGGGATTAAACGGTTTGGGCAGATAATCGTCAGCACCCATCTCCAGCCCGATAATCCGGTCAATATCTTCACCTCTGGCAGTGAGCATCAGTACCGGCACCTGTGAAGAAAGCCTGAGGCTACGCAGAAGTTCAAACCCTGTCATACCCGGCAGCATCACATCAAGCACCACCAGGCTGTGCTCTTCAGACAGCGCGCGCTGAAGACCGCTATGGGGGTCATGAACGGATTCAACTGCAAATCCTTCCGGCTCCAGGAAATCACTTAACAACTCACAGAGTTCCCTGTCGTCATCAATCACCAAAACCTGTTTCATATCTTTCACTCCCTTCGGCAATTCAATTTCCCGGATACTACCGCACCCTTTCTTTTTCCAACAACGGTTTTACACAACTTTACATAACTTGACCCATGCTTAACAGCACTCCTCACAATGGTGCTGTAAGGTTTCAGGCAGTTAATGGAATAGATACAGTCGAAAACTCATTTAAACCATCTGGAGGTTAACCATGGAAAAAGCAATACGAAAAACAACAATGATGCTGGCCGTTATCCTGTTATCTGCCGTACCGGTCCATGCGTCCGGTGATTATTCGAACATGAGCAATGAGGAACTCAATAGTGTACGCGGCACCATGCGGAATGCAGATGAAGCAGAACGCAACGCGTTTCGTACGGAATGGCAGCAGCGTGTGCAGAATATGAGCTCTGAGGAACGGCAGCAGTATAGCGGGCGCCCGGCCAACGCTCCTGCCGATGGCAGCGGAACACAGCAGAGAAGGGGCCAGGGTGGAGGTGGCGGACGGCGGATGGGCAGGTAAGACGTCTGCGGAATTCAGCTGCGTCCAGTGGTTGGCGCTCTGCCCTGCACACGGATAATGACTTGTAACTAGAACTAAGGCGGGAAACCCGCAGCTCAATAATAATTGCTGTAGGAGCCCGCCCCCGGAGTCTGCGCTTACCTGCGGGCGATAATCATGGCTCAAGCAATTTGACCCTATCGCCCGCAGGGGCGGGCTCCTACGCTGTGCCTGATAATTTTCTCGGAGTCACTGCTTACCTGTTTTTTTATGACAGGAATTCAGGAGTAAGGTACTAAGGAACTCACTGATCAAATACGGTTTTCTTGTTTTCTATCTTCATGATCCGGTCACAGTAAGGGAGCATTCTGTCATCATGGGTTACCATAACAATTGCCACCTTCTGTTCCACTGCAATCTGTTTCAGCATTTTTACCACATCTACTGAGCGCTGCATGTCAAGAGCCGCTGTCGGTTCATCGGCCAGGATGATTCGCGGATTATTGACCAGTGCCCTGGCAATGGCAACCCGTTGGTTCTGTCCACCTGAAAGCTGGGAGGGCATGGCTTTTTCCTTATCCTCAATACCAAAATAACCGAGTAAATCCCTGGCCCTTTTCTGTGCCGCCTTTTCATTGACCTTGTTGGCCTGCGGGAGCAGTGTCAGATTGTCAATGATGTTCAAAAACGGAATAAGGTAATGCGCCTGAAAGATAAACCCTATTTTTTCCCTGCGTATCTTTCGGGTTTCCCTGGTCAACCATTTGTTGTCATATACTTTTTCCTCACCTATCCAGATCTTTCCCGAACTTGGTTCTTCAACACAGCCGATCATCATGAGAAGGGTCGTTTTGCCTCCGCCGCTCGGGGCGATAAGGCCGATCAGTTCACCCTTGTTGATGGCAAATGAGGCATCCTTAATGACCTCAACAAGGCTGTCACCATCGCCAAAAGACTTATGGAGGTTTTCAACCCGTATAGCAATATTGTTCTCCATATCAGCCCCCTATGGCCGAGGCCGGATCAGCATTGATCACTTTTTTCACCCCGACAAACGAGGCGGCTATGCTTGCGACCACCACCACGCCAAACAACATCCATGCGTCAGGTATCTCCAAAACCACCCGTTTGGGAAATTTGGCATAAATGAGACGGGAAAAGATATTGCCGAATACAAAGGCTAATATGCCGAGCAACAACGTCTCTTCGACGATCATTCTCACAATCATACTGTTGGGCAATCCCATCAGCTTCATGATGGAAATTTCCTTCATTTTTTCCAGAGTCATCGTATAAATAATAAGCGATATGATAATCGTGGCAACGATAACCAGGATAGCGGTGAACATCCCAATCTGCTTTGATGCCTTTTCAACGACATATTTCGTCAAAACAGCTCGTTGCTGATCTCTGGTGTACACGCTTTTATGCTGCCATTTGCGTATATCCCGGGCAACGTTTTCCGCATTGTAGCCGGGAAGAACTGTCGCGATAACGGCATTGACCATGTGGGTGTCCCGATTAATAATTCCCCTGGCTCTATCGGTCTGGATTCGTTTGTTCGAAAACGAGAACTGCAGTTCCTGGGCATCCTTAATGCTGATATAGACCAGAAGATCTCCTCCGGAGGAGACACTGCCGTGCGTTATGCCGACAACCGTGTAAATATGGCGGCCGATCTGTATCTGGTCATGAAGTGAAAAACCCGTTTTATCGGTCACTACGATTTCATAATGATCTGTTTTCAGCGTTCGACCGCTGACCAGTCTTTCCGGATTTATAGGATTGATATCACCATAGACATCGTAGCCCACGGCAAAAACACGAACTTTATCTTTCTTTTTAGGCAGCTGAATATTCTGGAATGTTATAATGCTGCTTTTGTCAATTCCCGGTACAGATTGTATTGTATACTGAAGATCATCATGTACCCGCGATGCTTCTGCAAAGGGGCCAAGTGTCTCTTCCTGTACAACCCACAAGTCCACATTTACATCATGTAACAACACCTCGGCATCGACAAGCATCCCGCGATAGACCCCCATCATGATCAGGACGATGCCCAGCAGCATGCCGACCCCCATGGCTGTTACAACGAACTTGCCCAGGGTGTGCCGGACATCTTCCCTGGCAAGATGAATCATTGATAGATCCTCATGCCCTCGCTCAGACCTTTTTTATGTTTGTCCGGGATAATAATCGAGGTGTTGAGATCTCCTTCCGCTATCGCCATTTCAGAATCATTGGTGGCTATTGTCTTGAGAACTGAAAAATGGGCACGTCCGTTTTTCATAATCCACACGCCTGTTTTCCCGTTTCTCTGTACCACTGCAGCAAGAGGAATTTTGACAACATTATCATACTGACGGACAGCAATAATTACCCTGGCCTGCTCATTGATAAAAAATGGTTTGGGAAGGGTTTCAAAGACAACATTGACAGTTCGTTCCAGGGTGACGGGATCCGTCATGGCATCAATTCTTTTGACCAGGCCCCTGTATGGCCTGTCAGGCTGTGAACGGAGGATAATGCTCGCCTCCTGAGATGTCTTGACCTCCGCACTTATTCGCTCATCAATTTTTACTTCAACCCACAGAGACGCAGGATCGACAATTTTCAAGATCGGTGATGAAGGGAGCACATACTGGCTGACCTCTGCCTCTTTTGTGATAACATATCCATCTGTTGGAGAATACACCTGTAAACGGTCTATTTTTTCCTGTAGCGCATCTACACGCTTTGAAGCAGACACAACAGCTGCTTGAGAAGATTCAATTCTCGATCTGGTTGCTGCAATGGCAGCCTGAATACCCTGCCGGTCCGCAAGGGCTTTATCATATTCAGCCTGTGTTACAAACCCCTGTTTAACGAGTTTTTTATAGCGTTTGTATGTGAGCTGCAAAAGGGCTTTCTGCGCCTCCTGGTTTCTCAATTCACCTTGCAGGGCTTTCACCTCGTATTCAGCTTTGGTACGATCCGATTTTGCTGTCTCAAGCTGCTGGGATAGATCCACACCATCCATCACAATCAACAGGTCTCCCTTTTTGACCCATCTGCCTTCATCGGTTAAAATCTGTAAAATTTTTCCACCGGTCTGAGCTGTAATGGAATAAACGTTCAGTGCATTAACATTACCGATACCCTGTACGGTCACGTTGAGCTGACCGGAATTAGGGTGAATTATCGCAAAGGTATGTTTGGGGACAAAGACTTTAAAATACACAACCAGCCCAAGGCCTGCCGCCAGGGCGACAATCAGGATATATTTGCCTGCCGCTTTCATTTGGTTTTTCCCTGTAAATATTCCAGTCGATGAATTGTACAGCTTCTGTCATAAGTTGCCTGGAGCAGTCCAAGTTCGGCATCCAGCATCACGGACACTGCATCCAGCACCTCGATATAGGTTGCAAGTCCTTCACGATAACGGCCCTTCATGACCTCTGCTGTCTGTTGAGCTGAACTGTATTGGTTGGCTTTCGCTTTGATCGTATGCCGGTATCGTTTCAAATCATAAAGCAAGGTCCTGTAATCCTGCTTGAGCTCGAGTACCTTTGACTTGTATTCGTTTTCTGCATTCTGTTTGTCAAGAAAAGCCTTCTCCTCCTGGGCTGAAAGGCGGCCTCCGGTATACAGGGGAATGCTGAACATAACCCCGACCATCGTTGTGTCATAAGCATTAAATGTCTCTTGTTGCGAGTACGAGGCTATGGCATCAATGGAACCAAAGTGTGATGCTTTTGTCGCTTGATAGAGGTGTTCATTTTTTTTGATTTTCCCCTCCAGACCTTGAAGAACGGGTGATTCTTTCAGCACCGCCTTTTCATCAGCGCTATATCCTTTGCTGTTGATACTGTTTTCTTCAAACACAGTACCTTGTGGAACAGGTTCTCCTATGTAGAGCGAGAGCATCATTCGGGCTTTTGAAAAATTTGACTCAGCGATTGCCAGGTTGTCTTGTGCAATAGAGGTCGAAGATAAAAATCGTGAGGCATCGGCCCTGGTTTTCAATCCCTGGTTGACAAGGGCTTTTGCCTGTTTATACAGCGCTTCTTTTGTCTGAAAATCATGTTTTCTGACATCAATGGCCTCCTGCTGGACAAGGGCCAGTTCATATTGGAGTTTCACCTTATAGGCAAGTAGTGCCCTGGCATCCTGAAGGGATAATTCGGCTATTCCCTGCTGTGTTTCCTGGGCCTTGATAAGGAAACTGGTTCGTGTGAAATCCCATATTTTCTGTTTCAGTGTTACTCCAGCCTGCCAGCCATCACTGTCTTTGGTATTGAAGACTCCGTTGCCGGGAATAACATAGGTTCTGGTCGGATCATACTCTGCATCCATTGATATTTGCGGCAGGTAATCAGCCCGGGTAATATCAATGTCTTTTTGACTTGACCTGACCTGGAGGATGAATCGTTTGATGTCGGGATGAGTGTGCAGGGCTTTCTGAATACAAAACTCCAAGCTCAATGTTTGCCCATAGAGAGGAGTTAACAGGCAAAAAAATAGTAACACCATAAATAAGCTGACTTTTTTCACTGTCTCATCCTTATATCTTTGTACGATAATTTCTCTCAATGCCATGCAACCTGTCCCTCTGAGAACTCAACCAGCTCCCCGGAGTGGACCCAACAAAATAATTTTTCCCAGATACTACCGCATGCTTCCTTTTTCTAACAACAGCTTTACACAACTTTACACAACTTGACCGGGGCTTAACAGCAACCGGTAAAGAGGTGCAGTACATTTTCAGCAATCATAAAACAACCTTTAAGGGAGATCATTATGAGATCCGGCAAATTACATCTTTGCTAATCGCTGCGCTTACGCTGACCGCATTTTGGGGTACTGCCCATGAAAAACAAATCAAAAATCCTTATGCCTGCAGCAGTCTTCAGGGGATGCTGTTTATTCAACTCGCCCTGAGCGAAGAACAGGCAGATTCTGTCCGGGAAATATTTGCAGATGAAAAAGAGGTCATGTCGTTACTCTTTGCACGCCATGGCCTGGAATATCAGGACATGCAGCAACTCCGTAGAGAAATGAAAATATTTAGAACACAGAGCCCGGAAAAGCTCTCTGCAGTTTTGAATCACGAACAACGGCTTATACTCCGCCGGGAAATCATTGCCAGCGGCCCACTTGAATTTCTGCAGTTGTCTGAAGAGGGAAAATTTGCTTTCGTTCAGGGTATCCTGGAGCTGAGTAGTGATGATGCAGCATTAGTCGCAGCTATTTTGGATGAGAATACCCTGCATCGTGAAAATCTATTATACGATCTGGGCTTCAATCCTGTAGAAATGATTGCTTTACGGCAGGATATGGAAAACCATTGCCAGGAGCTTAACCAAAGTTTAAGTGAAATACTTGATGAAGAACAGATGGAACAGCTTGAAACATTGAGCAGTGCGATGAAGCCATGGAATCGTGGACACGCGCGTTCTGTCACCTTTCAGGAAGATAACTGATGCCTGTGAAAATCAAAATGCTGTGTCTACTGTGCAGCCACCACCCTCTCTTTAACCGGATGTGACGAGATTGAACTGCAGAGTCGGTGGCGGACATCCCCGATTACCATTGACGGCAGCACTAGAGACTGGGTCGAGAATACCCCGTATTATGATAAAGATTCAAGAATACTGATGTCCATAATGAATGACCAAGACAATCTTTACATCCGTTTACTGACAAGAAGTAGGCATCCAATACGCATTCTGAAAATTCTTCATGAAGGTGATGGGTCTGTCCGGCGAAAAGCAAGAGTTTCCAGTAAAAAGACATACCGAACAACTGATTCCAACGATACCTTGCCTGCTGGCAACAGACAGGACCGACCTGCCAGCGGAAGTAATTGCCCTGCTCTACCGGAAAAGATGGGATATTGAGCTCTTCTTCCGCTGGTTCAAATGTACTCTTGACTGCGTCCATCTGATAGCGCACTCACGAAATGGAGTGACCATTCAGGCCTATTGCGCACTGATCTCCGGCCTACTCATCACCATCTGGACCGGAAGAAAGCCGACGAAACGCACGTTCGAGATGTTGCAATTCTACTTGCTGGGCTGGGCCACCGAACAGGAGCTTGAAGAGCATCTGACCTCGATGCAGGAAGTTCAAAAAAATTGCACGTAAGGGATAACGGGTTTTTGTGCCTTGTATACCCTGAAGGGATACCTATGTCTTTTTTCCAGACCGATCCATCTGCAAAGGTAGCTGCTCGCTTACTGCACTCGTATGCCATATGGCCAGCTTTGCGTCAGGTACAATCTGCATAAAGCGTGCCGAACACTATTGGGTGCAAACCCATTTTGTTGCATACTGATATTATTTCTCAATAGGTTAATTTTTATCTGGACTCCGCGATAATTTTCCTGTACCTTGCCGTCCATGAATGAAGAGATGGTCATACAGGGACGCCGGTTACAACGCACGGATATTGATTTTATCAGGCAATTGATTCAAAAGAATCCATCCTGGAATCGTACCCGTATTTCCAAGGAGATATGCAAGCTCTGGGACTGGAAAAGACCCAATGGCCAACTCAAAGATATAGCCTGCCGCTCCATGCTGCGCAAGCTGCAAAATCTCGGCTTTTTGACCCTCCCAAAGCCCTTACATGCCGGGCATCACCAACGAAAGATTAGAAAAGTTCCACACAGCACGGAACCCGTATGTGATCCTCTGGCGGCAATACGTCCGATACGCCTTGTCGAAACGCATTCACGACCCGACCGAGACAACCTTTTTTGTCACCTGCTACACCGTTATCACTACCTCGGACTGCAGGCATCTTTCGTCGGAGAGAATATCCGGTACCTGGCCTATGATGTCTACAACCGGCCACTGGGCTGCCTGCTCTTCGGTTCGGCTGCCTGGAAAACCAGGGCCAGGGATGCATACATTGGCTGGGACATCAGAACCAGGGAACGCAACCTGCCGTTGCTCACCAACAATACCAGATTTCTCGTATTACCCTGGGTGCAGGTAAGATGTCTGGCTTCCCACCTGTTGTCTCTCAGCTTGAGACAGCTTAATCAGGACTGGAAGGGCCGCTATGGCCATACAATTTCCCTGGTCGAAACCTTTGTGGATACAACTCGTTTCCGCGGCACCTGTTACAGGGCTGCAAACTGGATCCATGTCGGCCAGACGACGGGACGAAGTCGACAGGATCGAAACGGGAAGATGAAGGTTCCAATAAAGGATATTTACCTCTATCCACTCAGGCCTGATTTCCGCAAAAAGCTCTGCTCCGTATGATGCCGCAGGCTCCTTTGATCCCTGCAACAGGAGCCGGAAATGTACGATCTACCCTTACAACAACTCGTCGATACTTTACAGGAAATTCAATCATCTTTTTCTTTCACCCTGGACTGGAACAGGTTTGAAATCTCTCTGCGTGAGGCTATCAATGATTTCATCGATCAGATTATACTCCCTGTTCTTCAGACATTGCTTGAAGATAGAAATGGATTTCTGATAGCACTCAAACAACTTGCCGCCCGCAAGGGAATGAGGTTCTGCGGGTTTCGTCAGACCTCTGTGCGTATTTTTACCGGCAGAACACTGATCATATCTTCTCCCTGGTTCATCAAAGCTCCTTCAAAGCGAAAACGTAAAAAAGCGCCCAATGGATCAGGATGCCATCTCGGCCTGGAAGTCTTGGGCTTTATCGAGCGGGTTTCCGCAAACCTCGCGTCCAATGTCCTGCAGCTGGCCATACTGTGCCCTTCCTTTCGTATTGCCGGCAAGGTACTCCAGGAACAGGGAATTTCCCTGGATATCAAGACCATCCAGCGGCTTTGCAGAAAGTTTGGTCAGGAGGCCATGCAAAACCGTGGTGAAATATCTTTTGCAAGTAATGAGCTTGATCTCAAGGATATTACGGTTCTTATCTGCATGGATGGCGGCAGATTACGGCAACGCAAACGAAAGAAGGGACGCAAGCCTGCCAAACTGAAACGTCAGGGATATACCACCGACTGGGTGGAACCAAAATTGTTGACCATCCAGTTCCTTGATGCAAACGGCAAACTTATCAGGGAAATACCTCCCATATACGATGCAACCCTTGGCAATATCGAGGCATTCTTTGAACTCTTGGAACTCTACCTGCAGCAACTTGATCCAGCAACAGCCGACCGGGTTGTTTTCTGTGCCGATGGTGCGCCCTGCCTCTGGAAACGTATCCCTGAGCTTATGGCCAGGCTGGGCGTCTCTGATTGGTATGAGGCCCTTGACTATACCCATGCAAAACAGAATCTCAATCAAATTGCTGAAATGATCCCACGTTCTCTCTCCAATCATCGGCAAGAGGTTTTTGAGTATTGGAAAGATCTCCTCTGGCACGGTGAATTTAACGAACTGCGCAGCACAATAGAAGAACTTTTTCGTAACCCCAAAAAACGGGCTCAGGCATTGAAAAAGTTTGACAACTATTTTGCCGGCAACGAAGATCGTATGCACTATTCTGTTTTCAAAGAGCACAATCTACCTACAGGCAGTGGCGCGGTTGAAAGCGCCATCCGAAGGGTGATCAACCTCCGCCTCAAAGGAGCAGGTATCTTCTGGACAGATGATATGGCAGAGGTTATGCTGTTTTTACGCAG
>WFRY01000416.1 GCA_015486315.1 Desulfobulbaceae bacterium | reverse complement strand
TTATAAGGATGGCCTACGGGGCAACTGCCCGCATTGCCATTGTGCCTATGCAGGATGTACTTGGATTTGGAAATGACTGCCGGATGAATACGCCAGGAACTACAGGTAATAACTGGGTCTGGAGATGCGCTGCACGTTTTATCACAGGTGATGTGGCTGATATGCTGGCAGAAGAGGCCCGTTTCTATGCAAGAATGCCGGTTAAAAACGCTGAAGTTTCTGATAAACCAGCAGGCTGAGAAGCCGCCCGCTGGTCAAGAGGGGTCAAGTCTTTGTTTGCCCCTTTTGTGGTGTAGTGCTCGTAATTACATTGCCAGACCATTGCATATCGAATACCCCGATACCTGGCATCAAGTTATGAATCAGAGCAGGGGAAAAGAAAAGATCTTTGCCGACCGAAAAGCCTGCTCGCCCAACAATTTGGTATTGTAAGTTACGGTTCGATGAGCAGTGTATGCGCACAGAAAAGCTTCTTACGCAGGATTACGTCTGGCTAAAAACTCGAGACAATAAGAAAAAAACTATGCAAGAGTCAAGCAAAGATTTGACCCCAGTCTGCATGTAGTCTAATCCCTATCGTGAATCGTAACAGCAGAGGAAATAGCGAAAATTATGAATACCCGGTTTTGATGCCAATATCCCTTGATATCCTTTGTTGTGTATATTTTCAGGATTCCCATTCGAGTTTACGGATCAAGCCCTTGAAAAGATGCCATTGACCGGTCAAAAATTGATAGCGACCGGCAACAATGCCTGGAGCAATGTCAAGTTCATCAGCCAGGCGGACAATCGCTTCTTTTGACCGTATGCGCCGAATGTTTTCGTCGTGCCGGGAGGGGATAAGGATATCTGCAGCAAAGCGATCAGCTCGTTCCTCTCGCGGATCATCATGGCTTCCATTATTAATCAACAAATCTTTCTTGCTGTCATTCAACACATGTCCGGCTTCATGAAAAAAAGAGAACCAGAATTTGTCTTCACCTCGACCACGAAGACACAGAATAATCATTGCTTTACGCGGGGTCAGCCACTTCGTTGCTCCGTTCCATGGAACCTTCTTCATCTCGCGAACCAGGGCAACTGCCACTCCTGCTTCTGCACAGAGTCGTTTCATTTCAGGTTCAAAAACAGAAGGTTCTTCACGGGTCAGGGAGCGAATTTCATGTAATACCTTCTTGAAACGTTTTTTATCAAAAGGCTTGCACTCCATTTCATGGGCCTGCAATTCTCCCTGACGAATCCAAGCTGCAGCATCTCCGATGCGTGATTCAAAACATTGTGACCTGCGGGCTGCAACGGCAGGCATTTCCCATATCTTTTGCCAGGCGTCGACACTGCTGACGCCAAAAAAGGCCAGAGTATCTCGCAGCAATGCAACTTTATCTTTAACAGCTTGCAGGAAACCACGGTCAATAAGTTCCCTGGTCGGAATAGTCTTCAACCATTCAATATTGGATTCAAGCCGTTCACGTTCTTCCAGTTTTGCTTTCTGCTCGCGATATTGTGCTTCCAGATTATTCCAAAACCGGGCCGGTACCTGTGTCACCAATTCAAGACGATTTGCAGTTTCGTATGAAATCGGCTGATCGCCTTTAATGATGCGGGTCAATGATTGTTCGGTCAGGCCGGTTCTTGTTGCAAGCTCCTTCTGCGTCATTTCCAGGGATTCCATAAGTTCTTGGAGTGTGGCACCGGGAGCTACAGCATAATCCGGTTCAAATTCATATTTTTTTTGTGCGGTCACCATGGCGTTCCTCCCTAATGTGTGTCAGCAATCGCTATTATCTCGATTTCAGTGACACTTTCCCACTCCAAACCTCCACTTTTCCGTTCAGGGTAGGGATTATTGGCAACAATAAATAACAGGCGGTACGGATGTTCCAGATCAACGGAGAGTTGTCCCTTTCTGTTTCCTGACAGCTCATGACACCTTGGCGGCGGCAGGTGGGAGATATCAGCAAGGGTATCAGCGGCTTTAAGCTCCATCATTCTCTGTTGCAACTTTTTACTGCCTTTCTTTCCCAGCTGCTTGAGAGATTCAGAGCTGTTAGAACATATTTTCTGAAGTTTTCTTGTCTTAAAGAATATACGCACCCTGTGAACCTGTCAAGTTTTTAATTAACATGCCGTGTTAATTGTTTTGTTAATTTTGGATTCTCGATACTAAGATCAACCATTAAATTCCCGTGTCCCTTTGCACTTGGGAAATTGTTGACATCCCTAAAACTGTCGGCCAATATTTTTCCCTTTCCGGGCTGTCCGTAAAACCATTGTGCCATTACAAACAGGTCAAGAGGGAACAGAATCTGGTTGCGTCTTCGTTTTGATCAAAGATTCGATTAATGAAATGATGAACGCTGCGAAGCGTGCTCATTTCTGTTCGGCTAAACTTTCCTGAATGGCTTTGAGAGTACGTCCGTTGTTATCCTTCCATTCAATCCGGCCATTGGCGCTTCGCCCCATGACGACAGCTGCTGCCGTGGAAGGAGAACTGAAGCTGTAATCCTGGCTGAAACGAAAACAGGTATCTTCTTTTTGCAGCACCCCGGATTCAATAAGCTTTTTCCGAATGTCATACATACCCCGGACATGGGTTTTCATGGATGGAACGGATTCCAATACTGCCTGGGAGCCTTTACAGACCACAAAACCACCTGTGGATTCAAAGCCCTCGGCATTCACGCCTTTTGAGTTCAGGAAAAGATGGCTCTTGCGGACAGTTTTTGACATCCCCGGTTTTTCAAAGGCTGAAATCCCCAGCAAAGGTAAAATCTGTAGGATATGCCCGAGAAAAACTTCCATATCCGCCTGATCAGCTTCATTAAGTGTCGGACGTTTGGGATGGTTTAGATTGTCGAGCGGTAAACGTTTTGCAGTTTGGGCCAGCTCAATCAGCCTTGCTTCCAGGTATTGCACATGGGCTTTGTTGAGCGCACCTTCCTGGCCGGTAACAAAAAATACACCCCGATTCCAGAAATCTTTTTTTGAAAAATGGTTTTCCAGCCGTGGACGTACCGGGTCACCTTCTCCGATGTAGATCAATTCACCTTCCCCATCTTCTCTCGGCCCCAGCAATAGATAAACCCCAGTTCGGCCAAACTCTTCACGTTTCTTGATTTCCGGCAATAACGTCCGCGGGAAAACCATGGCCTTGCCGTTCCAATTGGACCGCTCAATAATACGCAACCCGTCGGGGTCGCCATTGGCGACAAAGATTCGGATGGAGAAAGGATGGATGTTGTTCAAAATTTTGTCCTGTTAGTCGCTGGTTGCGTATACAATGAACTCTTCAAAAAGGTAAGATTCTGTGTCTACAGCTAAAGAAAGAACACATTTTTCGAGAATGGCATTAGGTTTTAATCCGATTTCATGTTCTGCATCATCGCGCCAATCTTCCAAAATATGCCGTAATGAATCCTTGGTAAGGTTAACCTTTTTTTTCTTCCCTCTTATTTTACTCTGAATACGCTTAATCTGTGTTCTGTATTCTAATGTCCAACGGGATTGAAGATTGATCAAAGCGTCAAAATTTTCCATTCGTTTCTTTTGCCGGTCAGTGGCAAATTGAAATTCTATAATCCCTTTTTGTTGGATACGAATTGTAAATTCGTCGACAGCCGGACGAAGATAAGGATGAAACCAATCATCAAACGGTCTGCCGTTTCCGTTATCCAATACCAGTTTTTCACCTTTATTGGATCGACTGTTACAAGCCTGGCATATTTCTATCAGGTTATAAGGTTGACAGGATAATTCAGGGAAATGTGCTTTTGCCAGCCAGTGATCAACTTGGCTACCATCAAGACTGCCGTCACAAAGGGGACAAACAGTGACATTCTTATTCTTGGTATGGCAAGATTTCAGAAAAGAATTTTTGTGGAATCTTACTGCGACGTCATTATTCCCGTTCGTTGCTACGGGGTAGCCTTTACCCTTGTAAAAAACCGGATCATAGAAAAGTACAAGAAAGGCTCTGTATTTCTTGTCTGCATCATTTGACATGCCCTGTTGCAACTGTTGTGTCGGCGGTGGATTTTTGCCGGCATCAAAGGAATCAACAAACTGTGAATTTTCTTGAAAATGTGTAAGCAGCTCATCTTTAATATGGTTTGGTAATCCCGCAATATCCTGCATATGGTCTAAGATCGATTTTCCACCTTTGACCCAAGAACAAAATTTGTTAATCCACTCATCAGCAATATCAGGTCGCTGGGCAGCAACCCACTCCATGGTAACATCTGCTTGGTTGATATTATGAGCGCAAAGAGCTGTTAAGAGGTCAGTTTGAAGTTGAACGATCCAGGAAAGAGCAGGATGGCAATTCGGGAGTTTAATCTTATGAAGCACTTTTCTCTAATCTCCGGAGTATTGCCCGTAGTTCAGATCGATGGAATCCGGGGCCAACTTTTTTTATCAGGTCCTTCAGTTCTTCTCTGTTTGCTTGGGTCCAATTACGATCCAGTTGCTTATCCAGCCATTCTATCGCCCGTTCTCCTATACTGTCGGGCACATCAAAAATGCGAATCATAACTTCGCTTGGATCAGCACCGAAGGTTGTTGAACGGATTGGAACTACCTGGGATGAACCATTCTGCTTTTTAAACAGGATGATTTCGTCGTTAAAAACATCGGTCAGGGTAATGGAGGAGTGGGTGGCTATCAACACATCGTTGGCGGTGTCTTGTAAAACATCATCGATAATATCAACGATTTCCCGTTTCCATTTATCGTTAAAATGTACTTCCGGTTCATCAAGCAGTAGTAAGGCGTCGTCTTCGCCCTGCATGAGGTGAAAAAGGGCCATGCGGCCGAGGAAAACCTGTTCACCATCGGAAAGCTCATCAAAAAGCAACAGGTCCTCCGTGCTGGTACAGCGTATTGCTATTTGTATGTCTTCTATGATTCCCTGTTGACGGAGATCAAGTAAGCGTTTGAAATAATCATTGGGTTGGTTACTTCTTCCGCCGAGGAAGTCAAGGAGTGCATCGCCGACATATTCATTGTTATTATTGCCCTTGTCTTTGGCCAAGAGGTCAAAGAAGAGTCGTCGTCTATTCTTCGGTTCAGGCTCCCGGATGACTTCGCCGGCAAATCCGTACAAGTTTTTGAAGAGTGATTTTTTAAACTTACTCTCCGCTTCCGACCAGTCATTTGGATTGAAATCAACGGTGAACGAAATACAAACCGGCCAGACCCAGCCGACCTGATTGAACAACCGCCGCAGTCCTTTTGCCTGATCCGGCTCTGTACTTATTTCTTGGATGAATGTTTTTTGGTCTTTTTCGGTTTTATGTGTGCGGAACTCTTCCATAGCTAACGGAAGTGAAACGGAAAGCAAGGCAAATTTGAGCAACAAAGGGGTAATGAGCTGGCAGATTTCCTGTTCGCTTTCCCTGGTGCCGGATTCGCTTTGTTTTATCTTGAGATTTTGAAGTATTTTTTTTGCCTCTTCAGTTCCGATGTGGCTCTGAAAATCAATCTCTTTCTGCAAACTCCATCCCTGCGGACGTTCCTGGGTTGTATCGTAATCCAGAGATTGAGAAACGATATCCACCTCATCGGCTGGCGGTTCACTGTGGAGGATCTCTTTCCATGGCTTTCTCTCGCCGGTGGTGTACGCGATAACCATCCGGGGAAGGGCGACCTTTTTACCCGGCCAACTGCCATCTTTAATGAGCGGTTCCCAGTTTTTGTCTCCTTGTTTGACTGTTGAGATAAGTTGTTGCCAATCATCAAGTTGATTATTCTTAAGTAAACGATGCTGATTTGAGGTGGATTGCCACCATCCCGGTTTCCCGGCCCCACTGGGATTATGAAAAATCAGAGTTCGAGCTCGGTCACCTTTACCCAGGTCATAAACCAGGGTTACTGGAAAATGAGGTTTCTGTTGCCTTGCCAGGCAGAGAAATACTTCGAGAAGGGCTTGCAGGAGATGGGTCTTGCCGGAGCCGTTTACTCCGACGACAAAACGGATGGCACATTCACGTTTCAGAGGAGATTCAGCGCTGAATGAGAGAGCAATGTCCCTGAGAGGTGGATAATTTTTAATGGAAAGATAACGCAAGCGCATGGTTAATACTTCTGCTCAAGACTCTGCCGAACAGTCTTTCTTGTAATAGAGTTGATATCAGATGCCTTGGTTAACTCATCCTCCCGGAGACCTCGATAACCGGTTACGTATTTCCCGGCGTTATTGGGTAAGCTGATCTTGGCAATCAGGCCAAGACCGGCAAGTTGATTAAGCGCGTGTTTTATCTGGTCGCTGGCATCTTCAAGGTGTTCAATCTGAAAAGATCGTTCTATAAATTCATCCAAGTCTTCGGAAGGAATCAGTGTTCCACGCCATTCATGTCGAATTGCCTGTAATACTCCTATTTGAATTTCGCTGAGTTGATCAAATAGTGAATGACGATGATGCAATTGGATAATT
>WFRY01000415.1 GCA_015486315.1 Desulfobulbaceae bacterium | reverse complement strand
GCCGGAAGGGTCGACAGGGAGCGATGATACGAAGCCCGACGCTGACCATGCTGTTTGATCGCCTCAAGCAGTGTTTCACTGTTGACCTCGGCGATGGGCTTTTCGCTGGCGGCATACACGTCCGTCAGTACCAGAACATCCGCCCGGTGAAAGGCGGTGGTAAACTCATCAAAGAGTTCTTTGGTTCTGGAATAACGGTGCGGCTGAAAGGCAACGACAAGACGCCTGTCCGGCCAGCCGTCCCGAATTGCATCCAGTGTTGCCCGGATCTCGGTGGGATGGTGACCATAATCATCAACCACCAGAATTCCCTGCTGCTCGCCCTTGACCTGCAGACGCCTCTGTACACCGGCAAAACCGGACAGGGCCCTTGCAATCACGGCAAAATCAATTTCCAATTCCAGGGCAACGGCGATTGCAGCCAGTGTGTTGTAAATAATATGCCGTCCCGGACTGGTACGCTGAACCCGGCCCAGTTTCGTGCCCCGATAGGTAACGGTAAACTCGCTCAAACACTCCTGAACGGAAATTTTACTTGCATACAGGTCAGCCTGTTCCGTCAGACCATAGGTAATCTTACGTCGCTTAATCAGTGGCAGCAGGCTGGAGACATTATCATCATCAAGGCAGAGAATGGCAACTCCGTAAAACGGAATTTTACCGATAAACTCAAGAAATGTTTCCTTGATGTGTTCAAGATCACGGTAATAATCCAGATGCTCCCGATCGACATTGGTGACCACTTCGATAACCGGTGAAAGCTTGAGAAAAGAACCGTCGCTTTCATCGGCCTCAGCCACTAAAAATTCACCGTCGCCGAGTCTGGCATTCCTTCCCCCCAGACAGTCAACCTTTCCTCCCACCACGACGGTTGGATCCAGCCCGGCCTCGGCAAGGATTGCCGCCACAAGTGAGGTGGTCGAGGTTTTGCCGTGGCTGCCGGCAATGGCTATGCCGAATTTCTTCAAACGCATGAGCTCAGCCAGCATCTCGGCCCGCTGTATAACGGGAATCTGCTCTTCCACAGCTGCCATAACTTCGGGATTATCATCGCCGACCGCCGACGAGGCCACCACCACATCCGCTCCGATAATGCCCGCAGCCTCATGCCCCTCAAAAACAGTCCCGCCAAGTTCTTCAAGATGACGGGTGATATCCGTACTGCGCAGATCCGACCCGCTCACCTTATAGCCAAGATTAAGCAGCAGTTCAGCAATGCCGGACATACCGATCCCGCCGATTCCGACGAAATGAATATGTTTGGTTTTATTATACATCTATTCCCTTTTAAGCCGTGATATACGCAAAGCCGCTCACTGGATAAGCTCCAGGCAGTCATCTAAAATCAGACGGGTGGCCTCGGGCCTGCCCATCTTCTTCATTCCAGCCGCCATGCCTGCCAATTCTGCCGAATCACGCAACAGCCCGATCATGGCAGAGGCAAGAGACCGACCGTCAAGCCCGGACTCCCTGAACATCCGTGCTCCTCCACCCTCTACATAATACTGAGCATTTTTTGCCTGGTGATCATCTGCTGCATAGGGATAGGGTATCAGCAGCGCCGGCAACCCCATGACCGAAAGTTCTGCAAGCGTTGTTGCCCCGGCCCGGGCCACGACCAGATCCGCCCGTCTATACAGCGACGCCATGTCCTTAAAAAACGACGACACCTCAGCCTTGATTCCGGCAGCCGCATAGCCGCCTTTTACCCTGTCCTCGTCTGCCGTACCGGTCTGGTGAATGAGGTTGACGTTCAGGTCCTGTTCGCCCTGAATAATTGCCATGGCCTCTAACATGAGCAGATTAATTCTATGTGCTCCCAGGCTGCCGCCCAGAACCAGAACGGTCAAACCGTCCTTTTTGCCGCCTTTCTTTTCCTGCGCTGCGGCGATAATCTCCTCCCGAACCGGATTACCGGCAACAACGGTTTTTTTCAGGGGAAACGAGTAGTCACCGGGTATGGACACAAATACCTTGTCAACAAACCTGGAGATCATCCTGTTGGCCAGTCCGGGGACTGAATTCTGTTCATGAATGCAGGTAGGTACAGAGCGCAACTTTGCAGCCAGCAGTACCGGCCCGGTGACATATCCCCCCACCCCGAAAACCAGATCAGGACCGAATTTTTTTATTATCCTTCCTGCCTCAAAAACGGCACCCGGCAAGGTTGCCAGACTTTTAATTCTATGGACAACTCCCATGCCCTTCAGCCCCATGCAGGAGATGGATTGACGCTGAAAGTCATATCCGGCAAGGGTTTCCCGGTCCAACTGCCTCCTGGTGCCGATGAACATTACCTCACAGCCTGCGACCTTTCCCTGCAGGCCGGTTGCAAGCGCAATACCGGGGAAGAGATGTCCTCCGGTACCACCGCCGGTAATTATAACGCGCATGCTCCGACACTGTCTTTAGTCGGCACAACAGGTGCAGGCGAAATCCGTCCCCTGTCACGCTCACGAAGAAATAATCTGATATTCTCCAGTTCGTTATCATAGCAGACAGGACAATAGCCGTGCGAGAGTGGTCCTGCCCCGGATTGAACGTCCGCAGTGACCCACGCGCCATGAAACTCTATTTTATTACAGACACAACATATTCTGGTCATTTCATTTCCCTTGCATTGCTCTTGCGTAATTCCTCGACACACCGGCTAAAAACATGCCCCCGCTGCCCGTAGTTATCAAACATATCAAAACTGGCACAGGCAGGAGCGAGCAGAACCGTATCCCCTTTCCCGGCTGCGGCAAATGCCCTGACAACTGCATCATTCATGGTATCTGCGAACTCAATTTCCGTGGTCCCGGCCAGCGATCCGGCAATATCCTCGGCAGCCTCACCCATGAGCACGAGGTGTTTAACCTGTTCCTGAACCAGCGGACGAAGCGTGGAAAAATCACTGCCCTTATCTCTGCCGCCGGCAATCAGCACCACATCCCGATTAAAGCCTGCCAGACCGGCAGCCACAGCGCCCACGTTTGTCGCCTTTGAATCATTTACAAAAAAAACACCGTTAACCTGTCCCGCCGGTGTCATCCTGTGCTCCGGTGGTTGGTACGTTTTCAAGCCGACCCTGATATCCTGCTCGCTGCAGCCATAGCTGCGGGCGGCAAGCACTGCCGCTGCTGCATTATATCGATTCACCCGGGAGGCAAGCCGGGTTGTACGCATGTCGTACACCTCAATCGGTCCGCCGGGAGTAAATCCAGGCACCAGTCGCACCGAGTCCTCATCAATCACGGCCCTGCATTCGGGATGAGAGCCAAATGTATATATAGTTGCCGCAGTATGCACCGGTTCAGCTGCCGGCAGGGGGTCATCAATACCAAGTATTGCAATATCGGCCGGTCCCTGGTGAACAAACAGCATTCGCTTGGCCTGTACATAGGCCTGCATGCTGCCGTGACGATCCAGGTGATCCGGTGACAGGTTAAGCAGCAGACCTATATCCGGCCGGAACTCTCCAGCCGATTCCAGCTGAAAACTGGATACCTCCAGAACCACCACTTCGCTGTCTCCCGGTTGCAGCAGGTAGTCCAGGACCGGGGTACCAATATTCCCCCCGATAAATACCTTTTTCCCTGCCGCCTGCAGCAGATGACCGATCAGGCTGGTCACCGTTGTTTTGCCGTTTGAACCGGTTACCGCAATAACCGGTACCCGGATACGGCCTGCTGCAAGAGCCAGTTCACCTATCACCGGAATGCCGCGACTGCGGGCGGCATCAAGTACGGGCAGATGCATCGGGATGCCCGGACTTACAACAATCAGATCAGAATCTGCAAAAAAACGCTTGCTGTGGCCACCGGTTTCAAGGGCTGCTCCATGTCTGGTCAACACCGCCAGCTCATCACTGCTGATCTGATCCAAGTCTCGATATTCCGAGACCGCCACTGCAATGCCCTGCTCATGCAGATACCTGACAGCAGCCAGTCCTGATTTTCCCAGGCCGACGACAACAGCCCTGGCAACACTGCTCAACTGCACCGGTTACCTGAGTTTCAAAGTGGCAAGGCCTATCAGGCCGAGAATAATGGAGATGATCCAGAATCTGACCACAACCTTGGGCTCAGCCCACCCCTTTTTCTCAAAATGGTGGTGAAAGGGTGCCATTAAAAAAATACGCTTTCCACCTGATATCTTGAAATAACCAACCTGCAGAATAACCGAAATGGTTTCCATCACAAAAACTCCTCCGACAATGGCCAGCAAAACCTCCTGTTTGATAATGATGGAAACCGCGCCCAGGGCGCCGCCAAGGGACAACGACCCGACATCCCCCATGAAAATCTGGGCAGGATAGGCATTGAACCAGAGAAATCCGAGACAGGCACCAACAAGTGTTCCACAGAATACAGCCACCTCGCCGGCACCCAGCACATGGGGTATCTGCAGGTAGTTGGATATAATGGCATTGCCTGCCGCATAAGAAAAAATAAAATACACTGACGCGGTTATCATCACCGGACCGGCAGCCAGTCCGTCCAGTCCATCGGTCAGGTTGACGGCATTGGAAGCCCCGACAATCACGGCAACTGCAAACGGGACATACCACCAGCCGAGATCCGGCTGAAACCCCTTGATAAAGGGTAGACTCAAGGTGCCGTCATAGACCGGATGCAGAATCAGGTACAGGCCGACCAATGAGGCACCGATTACCTGCAGGATGAGTTTGCCCCGCGCCGATAATCCCTTGGTATTGCCTTTTTTTATCTTCTTCCAGTCATCAACGGACCCGATCATGCCGTAAAAGATGGTGATGCCCAGACATACCCATATCAAACCACTGGTCAGATCAGCCCATAACAGGGTTGACAGGGCAATTGCAGCAAGGATCAACACCCCGCCCATGGTGGGAACCCCCTGCTTGCTCAAATGAGTTTCCGGACCGTCGGAACGGACAACCTGCCCGATCTGCTGTTGTTTCAGCCAGCGTATGAACACGGGACCCAGCAAAAATACGACCAGAAAAGCGGTGACTGCACTGCCGATGGAACGAAAGGTTATATAGCGAAATACATTGAGCGCGCTGAACTGGGTATGGAGAGGATAGAGCAGATGATAGAGCATTTCAGTCGAGCTCCTCTATTCCGGTCGCAAAGCGGTGCTGCAGTTCATGCAGGACTGCTTCCATCCGCATTCCTCTGGATCCCTTCACCAGCAGCCAGTCGCCATCCGCAATTCTGCCCTCAACCATCTCGTTATAAAGCCAGTCAGCTATTGCATGGGTATCTGAAAATTGAAAAATACTTTCGCCAACCATTCCTCTGTCCCGTGCCCCGGAGGCAATATTACCTGCGAGTGAACCGGTGACGACTAACTGATCATAGCCCAGGTCGGCAACCAGATTACCTGTTTTTTCATGGGCCTGAACAGCACCTGTTCCCAACTCCAGCATGTCGCCGAGCAGAGCGATTCGCCTGCAACCGGTACCAAAGCGGCTCAACGTCTGCAGGGCAGCGGCCATGGAGGCAGGGTTTGCATTGTAACAGTCATTGAGAACCTGTACCCCGCCGGGCAGGTTCATGAACTGCATCCGTTTATCCACACTCCGGTAACCGGCCAGGGCAGCAACAATGGTTTCTGAATCAATACCGGCCCCATGGGCTATGGCGGCGGCAGCAGCACAGTTGCTCACGTTATGCATGCCGGGGGCAGGCACGGTGATCCGCTTTGTCCAGTTGTCAATATGGAGCGTAAAACGCATTCCCTGTTCACCACAGTTTACGATATGGGTGGCCCTGACCGTTGGTTTCAGGCGACGGCCTTGCGCTGTAACGGCAAAACCGATAACCCGGCGGGCCGTTCTTGCCAGTTTGCGTACATGGCAGTCATCAAAGTTAACAACCGCCGTCGTATCCGGACGCATACCTGCAAAGAGCTCTCCCTTGGCCCGGGCAACCCCCTGTATACTGCCCAGCCCTTCCAGATGGGCGGCCTGTACATTTATGATGCAGCCGATATCCGGATCCGCTATTTCCACCAGCCGTTCAATCTCGCCGAAATGGTTCATTCCCATCTCAAGGATAGCCATTTTATGTCCGGCCTGAACAGGAAGCAACGACAACGGCAGACCAATCAGGTTGTTAAAATTTCCAGCTGTTTTCAGAAGAGGATCAATCCCGTTTTTGTTTCCATCAGCTCCCAGATATCTGGAAAAAATTGCCGATGTCATCTCCTTGACGGTTGTCTTGCCTGAACTGCCGGTAATGGCGGCAACCGTCACGTTCCGCTGCAGCAGCCTGCGCCGGTAAGCAGCCAGATCTCCCAGGGCCCGTGTTGTTTCCCGTACCTGGACGACCAGCACATCCGCCGGAAGATTCTTCACCTCGCGATCAACGATAACTGCTGCAGCCCCGGCCTCCACTGCTGTTGCAATATAGTCGTGACCATCAAAGTTCTCTCCGGCCAGGGCGACAAAGATATCACCTCTGGTCAGTTTCCTGGTATCGGTGGACACTGACTGCAGCAGACAATGCTGAGAGCCGCCTGCAAGCCGGCCGCCGGTTGCCCGGAGCAGATGGTCTGTATTCCAGCTCAACAAACCGTTCATGCCCTCAATCCGATCATCAAAAAAAATCCGTCCGGAGCCTGCAATCTGGTAGTTTTCATGTCCTTTGCCGGCAATAAGAACAATATCGTCCGGCTTTGCCATACTGCAACCGGTATGGACAGCCGTCCTTCGATCCGTAATAGAGGTAAACCCATGCCCGGGCTGTTTAAAGATGGTTGCGGCCAACACCTCCTCAACACCTGCTGAGCGCATACCCTGGACAATCTCATCAATAATAGCCGCCGGGTCCTCCGAGCGGGGATTATCCGATGTTATAATGGAGAAATCAGCCAGCTTACCCGCCGCCTCACCCATGAGCATCCGCTTTCCCCGATCGCGGTCACCTCCGCAGCCAAAGATGCAGATCACACGACCTGTTGCCATACCCTTTAATGCCTGCAGCACATTTTCCAGGGCATCCGGGGTATGGGCATAGTCAACAAAGACCGATGGCTGTTGCCGCTTCTCAGCCCCGGGCAACTGCACCCGCTCCAATCTACCCGGGACAACCCGAACCTCCTGCAGTCCCTGAACAATATGATCCGGATCCAGGCCAAGAGCAATACCGACTCCTGCTGCAGCAAGGATATTGAGGACATTATACCGACCGGTTAAGGCGGAGGTAAAACCAGGTTTTTTGCCTTGCAGATCAAGCCTGCAGGAAAAACCGTTGATGTCCTGGCTGAGTCTATCGGCCCATATTGCACAGGACCTGTCAAACCCACAGGTTACAACAGTGGGCCCCTCTGCAGTTTCTGTAAGATAAGTATAAAGCTTTATTCCCCAGCTCCCCTTCTGCTCCCCGCCGGCAGTAACAATAACCGCCTGCCCGTCAGGTTTCAGATACCGTGTAAAAAGCAGTTTTTTTGCCCCGTAATACTCCTCCATGCTGTCATGAAAATCCAGATGGTCCCGGCTCAAATTGGTGAACACGCCCACATCAAACAGTATGGACTCAAGACGTTTCTGAACCAGGGCATGGGACGATGTCTCCATCACCACATGCGTGACGCCTGCGTCAGCCATGATACGCAGCATTTTCTGCAGAAGAACCGGACCGGGAGTCGTCAACGGTGCATCTAAAACTACTGTATTTCCTGTGCTGTCCGGGTACCGGTAATTAACCGTGCCGATCACCCCCACGCGAAAACCGCATGATTGCAGCATCTGCTCCAGCATCCACGATACCGTTGTCTTGCCGTTGGTTCCGGTCAGGCCGATCATAGTCATTGAGCGGGCCGGAAACCCGTGAAAGGCAGCAGATAAAACCCCAAGTGCCGCATGGCTGTCATTTACCCTGACAACAGACACGTCCGGCGGCACATCGCCATCACCTTCAACAACAACACAGGCAGCTCCCTGCCCGACGGCCTGTTTTATAAACCCGTGACCATCCGAACTGCTTCCCCGCAGGGCAACAAACAGACTGCCGGGCCGCACCTCTCTGGAGTCGCAGGTAACGGCTGAGATCTCAATGGAGTTATCAATCCCGACAGCCTCTCCCTGCAGTCCCTCAGGCAGGGCCTGTATCAACTGGTCCAGGTTGGCCACCATGCACCTCAGAGCTGTGCATGGAGTGTCAATTCACATACTCCATTTTTGGCAAGAGGCTCTCCAGGGGCCGGATTCTGCCCGACAATCCGGCCACTGCCTTTAACACTCACCTTTAAATGATATGGACTGATGCGCTGCAGCCCCTTACGCAGACTTAATCCCGTTACCTCCGGCATTATCTTATCGACTTCGGCAAAATTTCTTTTCTGCTCCGGCAGTTCAAGGCGCCGGACAATGAGAAAACGACGATAATTCCCTTCATTTTTGCCGGCAGGCCGCTCAGCTACCTGCCCGTTCATCCCATATTGATCCAGCATCGGCAGCAGTTTGCGCCCTAACTCGGCCAGATTATTTTTCTTTCCGGTTCGAGCTTTACCAGGGGGCAAAGGATAAAGCGACCCATAGTCAAATGCCATGAGCAGCAGAACCCTGGGTGCTTTTTCCGGGACAGCGGCCAGCAATACCTCCTGGATCCTGTAATCAGTGAATCCTTTATTTTTGCCGATCGTTATGTTTTTATTGACAAACAAGAAACCATCTTTCCCGCTGTATGAAGAATTCTGCAGCAATTCCCTGCGCAAATTAATGCCCGGAGCCGGGGGGAGAATCCTGTGCATGGTAGACTGAACTGCACAGGGGTAAAAACGCTTTCTGTTATGATCGTATAACGATTCGAGCAGCCACGGCTTAACCCTGCGGCCCCCATTGAGCAGACTGGCCAGTGCAACCTCCATCTGAGCGCCGCTCAACATCCCGGAGGGCTCCATTTCCGCAGCATCGGCCCGGGCCGGTTCTTTATCCACAGGTAGAATCGACTGTACCGGCTCCTGCAGCTCAAAAAGCTGCCGGTACTCTGCCATTTTTTCCTCTGTCAGACCATAATCAGGTGCCCTGACCGTTACCGGAAGAATTTCTCCATCCAGACCTGCCTCATAAATCGCCGCCGCAGTCACCAACAGTGGCTTAAGCAGATTCTGTTCAAAAACAGGCTGAAAGACCTGGTCCTGCAGCTGCCGACTGTCGCTCTGCCAGAAATAATTCGGGTCAAAACCCGGTTGACCTGCCATGGTCAATACTCGACCGGTACCCGGTTCCATGACCAGGGCAATCCCCCTGGCAGCCCCTTTGCTCTGCAGAAAGCTGCGCATTTGCTGTTCAACCTGTTTCTGTAACCCCAGATCAATGGTCAATATAACATCTGTTGTGGTCAACCCGGCAGATTCGGTATCACTTAAATCAACATCCGGAACATCACTGCTCCGGAAAACCCCGGGTTGCAGGACCTGGTCGTACAATGCCTCCGCCCCGGCCAGCCCCGTGCTGTTCCCGGTAAATCCAAGCAGATGGGCTGCAATCTTATGGGATGGATAGAAACGTTCTTCAACCGGTTTGCAGTAGACTCCATCCATATTCAGGGCGGCAACTTCTGCGGCCTGATGCATGTCCAGATCATCGGCAATTTCAATGACCGGCTTGACATTATTTAAGCGGTCAGCAAGAATTTCCTTATCCGTCCCAAGAATCAGGGCCAGTTTTTCCGCCGAACTATGGCGGTCTGCAAGTTCAGCGGGATGGGCATAGAGGGTGAAAAGCTGATAGGAAACAGACAACTCGTTGAAATTACGGTCGTATATAGTTCCTCGTAGATTTGCTTCTACGGGAATAACGCTCTCGTTGCTATTGGAAATTTTGCCGGCAGCAAGCTGGATAATTCTGCTGATATCCTGGAGGGAGAGAGATAACCGGTGCAGAGTGCCCCCAGTTGCTGCCAGCAAAATGAAGAGTAAGCCGACAATATACAGACGCCGTTTTCTGCGTTTTCTTTGCCTGACCGCCTTTATCATCAGCTACTTAAAGACGGTGCAGTTGGCTGTTTTCAGGACGGTAAAGCTGCATCCGCGCCCCGACAACCGCCTCTACATGATCCCTTGACATAAGACGGGCCCGGGTTGCCAGCAGGCTGATATTCTCGCTGCCCACATCCCTGCGAACGGACTGCAGCTGTTCAAGGGTTGTTTTCTCGTGGGAAATCCGCCAGTGAAACAACTCGCTGACACCAAAAGAAACGGTCAGGGCAATGAGAAGCACAACAGCCATGGAACGGAACAGGTTTGCCGATAAGGGTTCGTTTCCAAGCGATGCGTGCTGACGCATACCAATGCCGGCAACAGGCGCACGAAATGTTCGGGTTCCCTGAATCATGACTCTATCCTCCTTAAACGTAACTACTCACGGGGTAAGTGATGAAGCTCCCCCAACCACCGTACTTGTAACTGCTTGCAGTTACCCTTAAACATTACTTCGCCCAAGCAGGCGAAACTTACACTCGTTCCGCGACCCGCAGTTTTGCGCTGCGGGCACGGGTATTACAACTTAACTCAGCAGCCGAGGCCTCAATCGGTTTTCTGGTCAACACCCTGTATTCCGGGTTCTTGATAAAGGCCTGTTTCACTATCCGATCTTCCAGCGAATGAAAGGTGATAATACAGATCCTCGCGCCCGGAACCAGCAACTGTGGGGCATCGACCAACAACTTTACCAGATTATCAAGTTCCCGGTTAACGGCTATCCGCAGAGCCTGAAATACCCTGGTGGCTACATGGATTTTTTTAGGATGATACTTCGCCGGTATTGCCCGGCGCACGATCTCCGCCAGCTGCCTGGTACTCTTTACCGGTTTTTTGAGTCTGGCCTCGACAATAAACCTTGCAATTCTCCGCGCCTGCCGTTCTTCACCGTAGTTATAAAAAATATCGGCCAGCTCATCCTTCTTCAACCTGTTGACGAGCTGTTCTGCTGTTACCTTGATCCGCTTATCCATCCGCATATCAAGAGGCGCATCAACCATGAAACTAAATCCCCGCTCCGGGGTATCAAGCTGCAGTGATGAAACACCCAGATCAATGAGAATGCCGTCAGCCCGTTTGATGCCGATCTCGCGGCACTGTGCCACCAGGTCTGCATACGAACTGTGGATGAAGCGGAACCGGTCGGTAAACTTCTCCAGTCGCTCTTCTGCCGGCCGGGCTGCCTGATCATCCCATTCAAAGCCGATGACCCGCCCTGATGGAGATGATTTTTCCAGGATCAGGGAGGTATGTCCACCAAGTCCCAGTGTCCCGTCAATATACAGTTTGCCGGAAACAGGGGTCAGCCACTCCAGGACCTCCTGCGCAAGTACCGGGATGTGAAGCTCACTGCAATCGGCCATTGCCTGAGATCAGAGAATACCCAGTGAGGAAAGCCCCTCACTGAAACTGGTAAAGTCCTCTCTTGTCCGACGGACCTCATTCTGCCAGGCAGCCTTGTCCCAGATCTCAAAATGATCCAGCATACCGTTTAAAACAACCTCTTTACTGATACCAAATTCACTGCGCAGGGAAACAGGCACACGTATTCTTCCCTGTTTGTCCAGAGAACACTCGGTAACCCCGGAGATGATATAGCGGACAAAATCACTGAATCCGGGCTGCATTCGGCCCTTGGTCACTAACTTTTCTTCCAGGATTTCCCACTCGGCAACAGGATAGGCTTTCAGACTTTTCTGCCAGTTGGTAACAATCAGGGCTTCAGAGTAGGTATCGCGTAATACTTCACGAAACCTGGAGGGAATATTGAGCCGTCCCTTGCTGTCAAGGCTATGCTCCGAACGACTGCGGAAACGAGATTTTGCTGTTTTACCGTCTACCTTTTCCTTCATCCCAGACCCCGGATAAGCCCCTTTGCACCACTTTACACCACTTATCTATATTTCTATACCACTCCCCCTATAACGTCAAGCAAAAATGAGATAGAATATCAATGAGTTGCGCCGCAGGAAGAAGACTTGCCAAAACACTATATGCAGTGTACCCGATAACGAGAAGCACCACATATGGGGCAAAAATGCATTGGAAGTAAGAGAGAGAAAAGAAGAAGAAGCAGGCAGCGAAGACAGAACCTACTGTTTTCAAAGTAAAAAATTTTTTACCGGTAAAACTAAAAAACAGCACCAAACAGGGCCGGTAGCAGATAGTTACAGGTCAGGGGCGCAAAGTGGGGAGAAAAGAGGTGCACTAGTCGAAAACAGGCAGAACGTTCCTGTTTGACTACTCAATAAGCAGACTGCGGTAATCCTCCTCACTACCGAAGCTGTGTTCAGCTGCCGGGAATTTTTTACTGTCAATCTCCCGGGTAAAGGACTGGACCGCCTCTTTTACAACAGGGGCAAGGTTAAGGTACTGTTTCACGAAACAGGGGGTAAACTTTTCAAACAGGCCGAGCATGTCGTTGGTCACCAGCACCTGTCCATCGCAGTCAGCACCGGCACCAATACCGATGGTGGGAATGGTTACAGCCTCTGTAACGACCCCGGCAAGCGGCTCTGGCACACATTCCAGAACAACTGCAAAGGCACCGGCTGCCTCCAGGGCACGGGCATCGGCAACCAGTTTGCGGGCAGCAGACATATCCCTGCCCTGCACCTTAAAGCCGCCTAACTGACCGGCAGTCTGGGGGGTTAGACCAAGATGCCCCATCACCGGCACACCAGCCCGAACCAGGGCAAGAACGCCCTCACATACCTCTTCGCCACCTTCCAGCTTGATGCAGTCACAACCTGCTTCCTTTAAAAATCGTACTCCATTGGCCACGGTCTGTTCAACGGAGACCTGGTAGGATCCAAAGGGCATATCGCCGATCACCAGGGCCTGCTTTGTACCCCGACTCACTGCCCCGGCATGGTGCAGCATCTGTTCCATGGTCACAGGCACGGTGGAATCATAGCCCAGGACGACCATGCCCAGGGAATCACCCACCAGCAGGGCATCAACCCCGGCCTCGTCAAGCAGGCAGGCCATGGACGCATCATAGGCGGTCAACATGGAAATTTTATGTTCTCCGCCCTTCATCTCACGAAAATCTTTGACTGTTATTTTATTTCCCATTCCGGATTACCTGTATGTATAAATGGGTGGAAGACAGCTGATGCCTCGTGCCTGCACAACCGATTCAAGGCTCCCCAAACCTGCAGAGGCAACATGTTGTAACTAAAGTTTAAAGTTTAAAACCTAACGGCTGATTCAAAAAAAATCAAGCATTGCTGCTTCCAGAGCAGGCAGCAGGAGCCTGTTCCGATCGACAAAGTCATCAACACTGTCATACATCTTCTCCAAATTAACCTATCTACTCCAACCAGTTCAGCAACCAACTTTGAGAAAAACCGTGATCCCTCCGAGTTTTCTCACGAAAAAAAGTGTCGCACAGGAGAGACTTACCAAAGACAATACAGTTCTATTTTCTGGAAACGCTCTTGCTTTTCTAAAAAAAATCTTGTATTTTTTATTGAGATTGACCTGATAACCTATAGTTGCTGTGGCTGTATGATCCTTTCATTTTAGACAAGGAGCCCCTGTAGAACCTATTGCAGAAGCTTTTTTTATTATCTTTACCATTGAGGTATGTAAAATGACTGCAGTAATCCAATTGATACATCGATTTATTCTGGCAGGTGCTCTTTGTACACCAATATTGCTACCGGTATATACTTATGCTGCAGCACCAGATCTGGCGGTCACTTCAGTATTTGTTTTGCCTTTGTCACGAATTTTGACGATCGGCCAGTCATATACCATCCATCCAACAGTTGAAAATCTGGGCGATGAAACGGCCGATGTGGCAACGTTGCATTATTATCAATCAACAGATTCCTCCATTACACCGGGCGATTATGAGTTAACGTTTCATGACATTATCGTCTCTCTGGCCCCTGGAGAATTATACAGCCCAACTCGCCAGGTGGAGGTGAATGCACCTCAGGACATCGGCAGTTACTGGATAGGTGCATGTGTCGACAGCGATACGTATCCAGTGGAATCCAACCTGAATAATCAATGCTCACTCGGAGTACAGATAACTGTTATCAGGACTCCTCGTCTAGTGACGAAAAACGTGTATTCTCCCACATCAACCTCAGCAAATGTTGGTGGTGCTATTGATGATTTCGGCAACGACCTACCCTCAGAGCATGGATTCTGCTGGAGCATTTATGGGCCCCCGACAACAGCCGATGACTGCGTACAGCTGGGGCCGATTGATCAGTTAGGGGTGTTTACAAGCACTCTTACCGGCCTTTTGCCGGGAACGTACCATCATCTTCGAGCCTATGCCACCAACCGTGCCGGTACAGGGTATGGTAATGACGTGATATTTGCAACACCTTGGTCGGATCCATTTTCATGGAATTTATTTTTACCTGCGATAATTAATAAATAACCCTCAGCAGTAGTTGAACACTGGAACTCCGGACAGTTGTTGTAAACGCTTCATTCACTCCACCTTGGATTGATAACACCTCGGCATGTAAGCGTTTCAGGAACGCCCTGCTGTGCGTGATCAAGGCTCCAGGTAATACCCCTGTATATCAGGGGACTTGAGCGCGTGCAGCAGGGGGTTCATGGAGCGCTTACCTCTGTTTCAATGTACGTCTGACCAAGGAACTTTGCCAACCCGATTGATCTCCCCCAAACCATGCCTGAGAGAGTCTCGGGTCTCGATAGGAACAGAGCAGGTGAGCCGTCAACTGTTCCGACTTCCGGGCTCAAGGGGCATTCTTTGAGCCCTTCCCGACCTTTTCATAATATGCAATGGAAAGCATATTTCTATTATGAAATCTGATCGTATTATGATCTAATATCATTATATATTATTTAGAATTGCAGGCTTCGTAACTATTTCGTTATATTTTCCACAGGAGATCATATGCTTGCCATCCTTGCGCTGTTACCGATTCTGACAGCCCTTGTTCTTATGGTTGGTTTTCGAGTGCCTGCTACCAGGGCCATGCCCCTTGCCTGGCTGGTGGCGGTCGGTTGTGCATTTTCTGGCTGGGACCTTGACCTGGGCTATATTGCTGCCATGTCAATCCATGGTGCCATTACCGGCGTCGGTGTTCTGGTCATTATTTTCGGGGCCCTGATTATCCTGGCCACACTCCAGCATTCAGGCGGCATGGAAACCATCCAGTACGGTATGCAGAAAATTTCGCCTGATGCCAGGGTACAGGCAATTATTATCGGCTGTATGTTTGCCGCCTTTATCGAGGGTGCAGCAGGATTCGGTACGCCGGCAGCCCTTGCCGCCCCCTTGCTGCTCTCCCTGGGATTTCCGCCCCTGGCCGCAGCAATTTTCTGTCTGGTCCTCAACTCCTTTCCGGTTTCCTTTGGTGCTGTGGGCACACCCATTATCATGGGTTTTGATTATGTAAAGCCCCTGGTGCAGCAGGCCATCGACAGCAACGCTGCCGGGGTGACCTTTACTTCCGTGCAAGACTTTCAACTGATAGTCGGCCAATGGGTGATGATCCTTCACGCCCTCATGGTGTTTATCCTTCCCCTGTTCATGCTCGGTTTTATTACCCGTTTTTTCGGGCAGAACAAGAGCTGGAAAGATGGTCTTGCAGCCTGGAAATTTTCTCTCTTTGCCTCAACAAGTTATTTTGTACCTTCCTTCCTCTTTGCCTGGTTTGTGGGGCCGGAATTCCCGGCCTTGATCGGCGGCCTGGCAGGACTCGGTATTGTGGTGATTGGTGCCGGCAAGGGATTGTTTCTGCCGGAAAAGGTATGGACATTCGGCGATTCAGCACAATGGGATCCGGAGTGGACCGGCAGTATCACAGGCGGTTCCACGAAATTTAAATCACATATGTCCCAGTTTCGGGCCTGGCTGCCCTATGTCCTGATCGGCATAATCCTGGTTGCCACCCGCATACCACAGCTTGGCCTGAAGAGCTTGCTTGCCGGAGTGGTTATCCGGTTTCCCGATATTCTCGGCTATGAGAATGTGGATAATGCCCTGCAGCCGCTTTACCTGCCCGGAACCATCCCCTTCATGCTGGTTGCACTGATTACAATTTTCCTGCACAACATGGACGGGAAAGAGGCACTGACTGCCTGGAAGCAGGCCCTGGGAAACCTGAAAAACCCGGCTATTGCCCTTATCTCGGCAACGGCCATGGTCTCTATCTTTCGCCTCTCTGAACTGAACCCGGAAGGACTGCCTTCCATGCCCATGGCCCTTGCTGATTTTGTTTCCGGTGTGGCCGGTGGTGCATGGCCGATGTTTGCCGGGTTTGTCGGCGGGCTGGGCTCCTTCATCACAGGATCAAATACAATCTCCGACCTGCTCTTCGGCGAATTCCAGTGGGGTGTTGCTGAAAGTGCCGGACTGTCCCGCCAGATTATGGTTGCCGTTCAGGCTGCCGGTGGAGCATTCGGCAACATGGTCTGTATCAACAACGTTGTTGCCGTCTGCGCGGTGGTCGGGCTGGTCGGCAAGGAGGGGATGATTCTGAAAAAAACAGTTATCCCCTTTATCCTCTATGGTGTTGTGGTCGGCAGTGTGACCTTTCTGCTGCTTGCCCTGAACCCTAACCTTTTTTAAGAGTACAACGCAGATGACAGAGAACCGTTATACGGATTTTGTTCAGGGAATATCTGCGTTGATTCCTTCTGAACGGATTTTCACCGATCCCCTTCGCTGCCTGGCCTATGGTACCGATGGTGGTTTTTATCGCCTGGAGCCCAGGGTTGTCGTACGGGTACTCTCGGAAAAAGAGATGATCTGCTGCCTGCAGGAGGCAGCTGCCGGCAAGCTGCCTGTAACGTTTAAGGCTGCAGGCACATCACTGTCCGGCCAGACGGTTTCCGACTCTATTCTGCTCATGGCAAGTGAGGGCTGGGAAGACTATGAAGTACTTGATGATGGCGCGAAGATCAGGCTCCAGCCCGGGATTGTCGGTGCGCGTGTAAACGCAATCCTTGCCCCCTACGGCCGGAAATTCGGGCCGGACCCGGCCTCCATTAATTCGGCTATGGTGGGCGGCATTATCATCAACAATGCCAGTGGAATGAACTGCGGAACCCATGAGAATGCCTATAAGACCATTGACTCGGCCCGGATTGTTTTTGCCGACGGAACCCTGCTCGACACCTCTGATACCGTAAGCCGGGAAAATTTTCGCAGGCAGCGTCCGGGCTTCGTAGAAAAAATAGAGGAAATTCGCGATCGGGTGCGGGCAGATAAAGAATTTGCTCTTCGTATTCGAAAAAAATATTCCATTAAAAACACCACCGGATTTTCCATCAATCCCTTCATTGATTACGATGATCCCTTTCATATTATCTTAAACCTGCTGATCGGTTCTGAAGGCGCCCTGGCCTTTATTTCGGAAATCGTGATGCAATCGGTAATCAGTTACCCATGCAGGGCCAGCGCCATGGTCTACTTTCCCGATATTATTACTGCCTGTGAGGCCGTGGTTGCCTTGAAGGACGGACCGGTTGACGGAGCCGAACTCCTTGACCGCCTGTCGCTTAAAGCAGTTGAAAACAGGGAAGGTATTCCTGATTTTATTAAAGACTTTTCAGAAACCACTACGGCGGTGCTGCTGGAAACCATGGCAGCGGACCCTGAAGCCCTTGCAGGTAATATCACTGTCATAACTGCAACCCTGAATGATTTTTCCACTATTCTTCCGGTGCAGTTCACCTCCGACCCGGCAGAATATGAACAGCTCTGGAACATCCGCAAAGGAGTTTTTCCGGCAGTAGGCGGTATGCGTGAGGTCGGCACTACCTGTCTCATTGAAGACGTGGCCTATCATCTCGATACCCTGCCTCAAGCCACCCGGGACCTGCAGAAGATCATTGCCGGACACGGTTATCACGATGGTGTGATCTACGGCCATGCCCTGGAAGGCAATTTTCACTTTATCATTAACCAGGATTTTTCCGATCCCCGGGAAGTTGCCCGTTATGATGCCATGATGCGTGATGTCATTGAGATGACCATCGACAAATACGACGGATCGCTCAAGGCGGAACATGGTACCGGTCGCAACATGGCTCCTTTTGTCCGAAAAGAGTGGGGCGAAAAGGGCTATGCATTGATGCGGGAGATCAAGAAACTCTTTGATCCGGATGGAATCTTGAATCCAGGGGTTATCATCAATGATGACCCGGAGTGCCACCTGAAAAATTTTAAACCACTGCCCCAATGTGATCCTCTGGTTGACAAGTGTATTGAGTGCGGTTTTTGTGAGGTAAACTGTGTTTCCAACCAGTTCAGCCTGTCCGCCCGCCAGCGTATTGTTGTACAGCGAGAGATTGCCCGCCTGACTGCAACCGGGGAAGATCCGGCAAGAAGATCAGAACTTGAAAAAGGATTTGTTTTTCTGGGAGAGGAGAGCTGCGCCGGGGACGGACTCTGTGCGACATCCTGCCCGGTCGGCATTGATACCGGCAAATACATTAAACAGTTACGCAGCCGGCATCTCGGCCAAACGGCGTTGAAGACAGGGGAATGGGTTGGGAATCATCTTGCAGGTGTGACTGCGGCTGTATCCTTATCCTTAAATGCAGTACATGTCGGCCATTCCCTGCTCGGCACAAACGGCTTTACACGCCTGAGCAGAATGGCGAGATCCATGAGCGGCAACCATCTCCCGGCCTGGACCCCGGCAATGCCGAGGGGGGCATCAGTTGCAACGTCTGCCGGTGTGCCTTGCGCAGCAGCAGCAGAAAAAGTTGTCTATTTCCCATCCTGCATTTCCAGAAGCATGGGGCCTGCCGGCGAAGATCCGGTCCAGGAAACTATTTTTGCAGTCACCTTGCGGGTACTGGAAAAGGCCGGTTATTGTATCGTTTTTCCTGATGAAATGAAAAATATCTGCTGTGGAACTCCCTGGGAATCCAAGGGGTTTGCTGAGGTTGCCGACCGGAAATCAGGAGAACTTGAAAAGGCGCTGCTGGCAGCTTCCGACAATGGACAATATCCCGTCCTCTGTGATACCTCGCCCTGTCTGTACCGGATGCGCAAGGTGATGACGAACAAACTGAAACTCTATGAGCCGGTGGAATTTGTGGACAGGTTTCTTGTTGACCGGCTGCAATTCACCCGGAAAAAAGAGACTGTTGCCGTGCATCCAACCTGTTCCACTAAAAAGATGGGACTGACACCCCTGCTGGAAAAGGTGGCCTTACTCTGTGCTGAAAAAGTTGTTCTGCCACCGGAGGTCAACTGCTGCGGTTTTGCAGGGGACAAGGGATTTTTCCTGCCTGATCTGAACAGACACGGCCTGCGCAAGGCAGTACCTGTGGTGCGGCAGGCAGGGGCGGTTACCGGCTATTCAAACAGTCGAACCTGTGAGATCGGCTGTACCGCCAATACCGGGATTCCCTATATGTCCATCATGTATCTGGTGGATGAAACCAGTCAGGCCCGCCATATTCGCAAGGAGAATGACCAACAATGAGCCCTCATGTATCCTTTTTTTCCACCTGTCTTGCAGACACGGTTTTTCCCAACATAGGTATCCAGTCCGTAAAGCTGCTGGAGGAGTTGGGATGCCGGGTGAGCTTTAACCCGAAACAGACCTGTTGCGGGCAACCCCTGGCCAACTCAGGATTTCACAAAAAGGCCAGGGCAAGCATGGAAAATCTAACCACTGCTCTGCTGGCAGACGGCAGTGAGTATGTGGTTGCCCCTTCCGGATCCTGCGTACTGCAGGTGAAAGAGTACCCGAAATTCTTTCAAGATAATGCTCACTGGAAAAGACAGGCGGAAGAGCTCGCTGCCAGGATCTGGGAGATTACGGATTTTATCGTCACTGTTTTAGGGGTGACGGATGTGGGAGCGACCCTGCCCGGCAAGGCGGTGTATCATCCATCCTGTCACCTTACCCGGTTGCTGGGAATTAAGGAGCAGCCGCTGGCATTACTTGCCAATATCAAAGATCTTGAACTGGTAGATATCAAGGGACAGGATAAATGCTGCGGCTTCGGCGGTGCTTTTGCCGTAAAATTAGGGCCGCTGTCCGGTGCCATGGTTATTGAAAAAGTTGATAATATCAAGGCTGCAGGTGTAGATTACCTGATTGGCGCAGACGGTGGCTGCCTGATGAATATGAAGGGACGTATTGACAGGGAAAAGTTGAATATCAAGGTACTGCACGTTGTTGAAGCCCTGATGGCCGGTAAAGAGGAGGGGACAAGATGAGCATAAAAACAAGTGATCTGTCCTTAAAAGATCGGCTGGACAAGGAACTTGGCGACAGCTTCATGCGCAGCTCTATTGCCAATGCCCAGGATCTGCTCAATAAAAAACGCAACGACGCCTTTGCAGAGCTTGGCGACTATGAGCAGTGGCGTGAGATGGCCGGGGCTGTTCGCGGGCATGTCCTGGAAAACCTTGACTATTACCTGAACCAGTTTGCCGACAAGGCCTCTGAAAATGGTGCTCATGTGACCTTCACCCGCACCGCAGAGGAGGCAACCGATACGGCCTTGAAAATTCTCCAGGACAAGGGGGCAAAAAAAGCCGTAAAGTCCAAGTCCATGGTTACTGAAGAAGTAGGACTTAATGAAGTTCTTGAGGCCGCAGGGATCGAGGTCATTGAAACAGACCTTGGCGAGTATATCCTGCAGACCGATGACCATGACAAACCCTCCCACATCGTTGTTCCTGCTCTTCATAAGAACAGGGACCGTATTCGGGAAGTTTTTGCCCGTAAAAAGGGGTATACCGGCGATAATGTGCCGGAAAATATCACCCGTTTTGTCCGAGGTCTGATCCGCAAAGAGTTTCTCGAGGCGGACGTGGGAATTACCGGCTGCAACTTTGCCGTGGCAGACTCGGGTACCGTGACCCTTGTTACCAATGAAGGTAACGGCCGGTTCGTGACCACGGCGCCGAAAACACAGATCGTGTTCATGGGCATGGAACGTATCGTCCCATCCTTTATAGAGCTGGACATGATTTTCTCCATGCTGGTGCGCAGTGCAGTCGGTGCCAGGCTGACCTCGTACCTGAGTTTTATCACCGGCCCCAGGGGCAAAGAGGATCGTGACGGACCCGAGGAACTACATATCATTATAGTGGATAACGGCAGATCCAAGGTCGTGGCAAGCGGTTTTGCTGATGTTTTGCGCTGTATCCGCTGCGGCACATGTATGCTGGCATGTCCGGCCTATCGCCATATTTCAGGCCATGGCTACGGCACCCTGTATCCCGGTCCCTTAGGCCTTGCCCTTGTGCCCATCCTCGGTGGCTATGACGAGTATTCCGATGTTACCAAAATCTGTTCGCTCTGCAGTGCCTGTAACGATGTGTGCCCGGTAAAAGTTCCCCTTTATGAATCAATTTATGAGCACCGGCGGATCATTGCCGAAGAGAAACATCTGGTCCATGCCCCTGAGCCCTTTATCATGGCACAGTACGGCAAGGTGATTGCATCGAGCAGCATGTATAATTTCGCCGCTAAAATGGCCCGGTTCAGCAGACTGCTTCCCCATATCGGGCCGTTAAAAGAGTGGACCAGAGAAAGGGAACTGCCTGACATAAGCGGAGAACGGTTCCGCGACTGGTTTAAAGAACACACAGACAGGGGGGACAACTCATGATCAGGGGCAAAGAGTCATTCATCAAAAATGTCAGCCGCTGCTTAGGACGTGACACTCTGCCGGCTGCACCTTCTCCCTTTACGCTACCGGCAGACGTACACCACAAGTTTATGAAGGATGCTGATCAGAACGAACTGCAGCAGGTATTTAAGGCCAACAGCGAAGCAAACGGCACAATGGTCTTTGAATGCACGGAAGCCGATCTGAATGCAACACTGTTAGAGGTACTGAACTCGTTTGACCAGGGCGGTGTGATGGTCGCAGATCACAGCTATTTTCGTGAACATGGCGTTTTTGCGGCCCTGCAGGAGCAGCTTACGGACTGCCGACTCTGGGAGCGCGAAAAATCAAGAGATGAAAATGTGGGATATGCAGAGACAGCCATGGTGGGCATAACCATGGCCGAACTTGCTCTTGCTGAAAGCGGCACCGTGGTCCTGTTCAGTCACAGGGGATCGGGCCGCTCGGTATCGTTGCTGCCCACCTATGCAATAACAGTGCTGAAAGCCTGTGACCTTCGTCCCCGTCTTACCCAGGGCATGGAATTTCTTGACAACCTGGAGCCCCCTCTGCCATCATCAATTAACTTTGTCTCAGGGGCCAGTTCCACCGCTGATATTGAGTTGGTCCCGGTAAAAGGAGTGCATGGTCCTTTGAAATTAGCCTATGTAGTGGTCGCCTGATCCGCCGCCCTGTCCGGGCACTGAACAGGGCGGCGGATCAGGCGGGATCTAAGCCGTTTGTTGATGGAGAGGGAAAATAATCAAGCATATTATCAACACCGGACAGCGTTCCTGTTTTGATGCAGCAGGCAGAGATGTCCCCTGCAGCGGCAGCGGCCATGATGCGGAATTTCGCTCTGGTATTCCCTGGCCCTGCCCCCGCTTTGAGCCCGGTGATGAAACCGTACTCGACCGACTGACCGGACTTACCTGGTCCCGAAATGCGAATCCCGGCGAATTTCCCTGTCCATGGCCCGAGGCTCTGAAGGCGATCCGACAGCTCAACGACGACAAGTGGCTCGGCCGGACAGACTGGCGCCTGCCCAATCGTCGTGAGCTGCGCAGCCTGATGGATTATCAGGCCAAAAAACCCGCCCTGCCTGAGGACCATCCCTTCACCAATCTTTTCCTCCACTGGTACTGGACCTCCACAACTGCATCCATCCATCCGGATTATGCCTGGTATGTCCATCTGGAAGGTGCACGAATGTTTTACGGCCAAAAAACCCGGGAAGCGCTCTTCTGGCCTGTACGAGGCCGTGGAAACGGAATTCTGGCCGCTACAGGGCAGCAGTTCTGCTTTAATGAATATGGGGAAAAAATCGACCCTGCAGGTACAGGCCAGGATGGAGAATCAGCCCTGGGTGCCCCCTGGCCCACCCCCCGGTTTACCGAGCAGGACGGGACCGTTCTTGACCGGCTTACCGGGCTGTACTGGCTGCAGGATACAGATTTATGTCAAGGGCCGGTCAACTGGCAGCAGGCCCTTGAGGCAGTGCGTAGATTTGCTGAACACAGTACTTACAAGGACTGGAGATTACCCACCATCAATGAACTGGAATCCCTGGTTGATGCCGACCACCACAGTCCGGCATTGCCGCAGGGACATCCCTTTACCGCATTACAGGAGGGATACTGGTCATCAACCACAAGTTTTTTTGAAACCGACTGGGCCTGGGTCCTGTACATGATAAAAGGGGCCTGCGGCGTAGGCTATAAACCCGGTAGAACCTTTTTTGTCTGGCCGGTCCGGACATAGGGGACATCTCACTTTATCGTCTTTTTGTAGTAACAGATTTTTTTACTCTTTTTCAATCGATACTGCAGTTCTGTATCAGACGTGCCGCATACTTCAACCGTATAAACTTCTCAGGAAGAGACCTGCCCCCATCTTTATCCCGCTATCCCGTAGCATGTTCCATAATGGCTTGACTTTTAGCAACACATGGGTACACTTAAAGTGTACTTAATGTAAGTGCTCCATGAACAGCGAGGTGTTATCAAATCAAGGGTGGAGTTAATGAAGTGCTTACTACTTAATCTTGATTCTTGCAGAGGAGGGCAAAGATGCTTGAGATCAATGTAAAAGATGCAAGGGCTAATTTTAGCAAATTACTCAATAAAATCGAACAGGGGCAGGAGGTTGTATTGACACGCCGGGGGAAAAAAGTTGCTTGTCTTGTCTCGCCGGAAAAAGAAAGCAAACTGCCCAGTTTAACAAAATTCAGGAAGACTATTATGCTGACCGGAGAAGGACTCAGCAGGGCGGTACAGGCTGGGCGTGATGAAGAGCGGTATTGATGATGTACTATGTCGACACCAGCATTCTGGCAGCGTATTACTGTCCGGAACCTTTGAGTGAAAAAGTAGAAGAGATTTTAATAGCATCAGGAAAACCAGCTATCAGTAAGCTCACCCATCTCGAACTTTTTTCAGCAATTTCCAGGAAAGTGAGAGAAGGATTAGCTCCGGAAAACGGCAATGCAATAATCCGACAATTTGAATACCATGTGATTGAACGGAAGCTGTACCGACAGCTTGATATTAATGAACACCACTACGTCATGGCAGCAAACTGGATTGCCCAGTTTAATACATCATTACGAACCCTTGACGGATTGCATCTGGCCGTAAGCTCTGCTGCCCGCTTAAATCTGCTTACCGCTGACAGAAAGCTTGCCGATGCCGCACGGTTTTTCGGACTGGAGGTAACACTGCTGACTCATGATTAATAAAGAGGCTACCATATCTATTTTCATTGCGTAATGGTCGGCTCATGGACTCATTATTCAAAAAGGGTCGGCTGCTGAGAGTGCCCTCCCGGCAGGGAGCGTTGAAAATGTTCGTATGCGGCTACTGTGGCCATGCGGCCGCGGGGGGTGCGCATCAGGAATCCCGACTGGATGAGAAAGGGTTCGTAGACATCTTCCAGGGTATTTTTTTCCTCACAGACTGCAGTTGCCAGGGTGTCCAGACCGATGGGGCCGCCCTGAAACTTATCAATTATTGTCAGCAGAATCCGCCGATCCATGTCATCCAGACCGAAGCGGTCAACTGCCAGCATATCCAGTGCCTTGTCCGCCACCTGCCGTGAAATGAGAGCGTGGCCTCCTACTTCGGAAAAATCGCGCACCCGGCGCAGAAGACGGTTGGCAATCCTGGGGGTACCCCGCGAACGACGGCCGAGTTCCAGGGCTCCGGCATCATCAATACCAATACCAAACAGCTGGGCCGAGCGTTTGACGATAATGACCAGCTCTTCCGGGCTGTAATACTCGAGACGCAGGATAACCCCGAACCGGTCGCGCAGGGGCGGCGTCAGCAGGCCGGTGCGGGTGGTGGCACCGACCAGGGTAAAACGGGGCAGATCCATCTTGACCGATCGAGCCCCCGGCCCCTGGCCGATGACCAGATCCAGCTGGTAATCCTCCATGGCCGGGTACAGAATCTCTTCCACTACATGATTTAAGCGGTGGATCTCATCAATAAACAGTACATCACCGGTCTGCAGGCTGGTCAAAATGGCTGCCAGGTCACCGGGACGTTCAATGACCGGGCCCGAGGTCACCTTGATGCCTGCGCCCATCTCGTTGGCAATAATATAGGCAAGCGTGGTCTTGCCTAATCCGGGAAAGCCGTGAAACAGGGTATGGTCCAGGGCCTCGCCCCGCTGACGGGCGGCTTGAATAAAAATACGCAGACTGTTTTTTACCTGTTCCTGGCCGATATACTCATCAAGCTGCTGGGGCCGCAGGCTGAGATCAGGGGCCATATCCTCCACCTGGCCCTGGCCTTCAACAATTCGTTTGCCGGTGAGTTCTTCTTCGAAATTCATGCCAGGCTCCTGAGGGCCTCACGGATAAGCTCATCAACTTTCATCTCAGCCGCCTTGTCCGGATCTGCCTGCTGTACTGTGCGCAGGGCCTGCCAGGCGGTTTCCTGGGGATAGCCGAGGTTGAGCAGGGCCGAGGCCGCATCCTGCAGGGCAAATCCTTCACTGCGAACAGTTGCCCCACCTTGCCCTGACACGGCAACGGGCTGTTCAAGGGAAAAGGCACCGACTTTTTCCCCCAGTTCCATGCACAGACGCTGGGCGGTTTTCTTGCCCACCCCGGACAACGAGGTCAGGCGGGCCATATCCTTTAAGCTGATGGCATTACACAGCTCTCCGGGATCAATGCCGGAGAGAATACCCAGACCGAGCTTGGGTCCGATGCCTGAAACAGTATTTAAGAGGAGAAAAAGTTTTTTTTCCTCAACGCTGATAAAGCCGTACAGGGTAATGGCGTCTTCCCGGACACTGGTATGGATATGGAGAAATGTTTTTTCACCGACCAGGGGCAGGCCGTCATAGGTTCGGCTGGACAAAAGTACTTCATAGCCCACCCCCTGGACATCGAGGATGACCGAGGCAGGATCTTTATGCAGGAGGACTCCTGAAAGTGCGGCAATCATTGAGAATTACTGGACGTGCTGTAGAGGGATATCATATTGATCGATTCCGGTGTGTCTTCCAGAGAAAGTGGTACAGCAAAAAAGAAACCATCGAATTTCAAACAGACAATCACGACGTAACATTATAACCTGTCCATGTAACCGGCGTGGCAGATGGCCACGGCCAGGGCATCGGCGGCATCCGGGCTTGGGGCACCGCTCAGTTCAAGCAGGGCCTGGACCATGTGCTGGACCTGCTCTTTCTGGGCCTGACCATAGCCGGCCACGGCCTGCTTGACCATTCTGGGGCTGTAATCATGCACGGAAATCCCCTGCTTCATGGCAGCCACCACCGCTGCTCCCCTGGCCTGACCCAACTTAAGCGCTGAGCGCGGATTATGGGCCACAAACAGGTCTTCCACAGCGGCCACTTCCGGACAATGCTGCTCCATCACCTCGGTCAGCCCGTCAAAAATAGTCAGCAGACGCCGGGCAAATTCCTTTTCTTTTTCCATGCGGATAGTACCGCAGGTGACAAACCCGAGTCGATGGCCATGCTTTTCTATAATACCATAGCCTGTGATCCGTGAGCCGGGATCAATGCCGATAATACGTACCGAAACAGGTTGAACAATACGGGCCCTGCTTATGACAGTTTCTCCATGATATCGTCGGCAATGTCAAAATTGGCATGCACCTTCTGGACATCATCATGGTCCTCAAGGTTATCGAGCAGTTTAATCAGGGCATTGGCAACTTTTTCTTCAACCACGTCCACCGTATTCTTGGGCACCATGGAGATGGAGGCCTCAACAGCCTTCACACCGCTCTTTTCCAGACTGTCCACCACCTCGCTGAAGTCCTCGGGCGTGGTCAGGATCTGAAAGGTGGTCTCATCCTCAACCACATCTTCCGCCCCGGCCTCAATGGCCAGGTCCATGAGTTCCTCTTCATCAACCCCTTCGGCATCAATCACAATCACACCGCGCTTGTCAAACATCCAGCCCACGCAGCCGGACTCACCAAGGTTACCGTTACTCTTGGCAAAATAATGACGAATATCCGCCACGGTCCGATTTTTATTATCGGTCATAGTCTCAACCAGAACCGCAACACCGCCGGGACCGTAGCCCTCATACAGGATCTCCTCATACACCGCCCCGTCAAGATCGCCAATCCCCTTTTTAATGGCCCGCTCGATATTGTCCTTGGGCATATTCTCGGACTTGGCTGCAGTTACGGCACTGCGCAACCTGGGGTTACCGTCCACATCACCGCCGCCCATCTTGGCGGCAACCGTGATCTCTTTGATCAGTTTGGTGAAAATCTTGCCTCGTTTTGCATCATTGGCACCTTTTTTCCGCTTAATGGTGCTCCACTTAGAATGTCCGGACACTGTAATTCTCCATCAGGTACAAACCGGTCTGAAACCGGAGTTAATAGTTACGATATTTTTATCTGATTACCTACAAATCTCAGCCAGATAATTACATTATGGGTAGGAGACACCCCGCAGGCGATTCAAAAGAGTGTGCTGTTGCCACCATTGATCGCTCGCAGGGGCGGGCTCCTGAAATCCTCAGTTATTTCATGCGGTTTTTGCTGGAGCAGGCTTGCAGCTGGTCCTCTTGTGTATCACAAAGATGTCGTTTGCACTGCCGTTCAACGGATC